>NZ_CP137921.1 GCF_033708015.1 Proteus vulgaris
ATGGACCACCAGCTAGAAAGTATCGACGGAACAATCATGAGCAAGAGAACCAAAGACAAAGACCTGGAGAAACTCGACGTAATCAAAGACTCACCGCAAATGAGCCTGTTTGAGATCATTGAATCTCCGGCCAAGAAAGACGACTACTCCAACACCATCGAGATCTACGATGCGCTGCCGAAGTACATTTGGGACCAAAAGCGTGAGCATGAAGATTTATCCAACGCTGTAGTGACACGACAATGCACCATCAGAGGCCAGCATTTCACGGTGAAGGTGAAGCCAGCCATCATCGAGAAGGATGACGGAAGAACCGTGCTGATCTACGCGGGACAGCGAGAGGAAATCCTTGAGGATGCTCTACGCAAGCTCGCAGTGAACGGGAAAGGCCATATCATCGAGGGCAAGGCTGGAGTCATGTTCACTCTGTACGAACTCCAGAAAGAGCTCTCGAAGATGGGTCACGGGTACAACCTGAACGAAATCAAGGAAGCAATCCAGGTTTGTCGTGGCGCAACACTCGAATGTATCAGTGATGACGGTGAAGCCTTCATCAGCTCCAGCTTCTTCCCGATGGTGGGACTGACCACCAGAGGTGAGTTTCGCAAGAAAGGCGGGAACGCCAGGTGCTATGTGCAGTTCAACCCGCTGGTAAACGAATCGATCATGAATCTGTCGTTTCGTCAGTACAACTACAAAATCGGAATGCAAATCCGCTCCCCTCTTGCACGGTACATCTACAAGCGAATGAGCCACTACTGGACTCAAGCATCACCAGATTCGCCGTACACGCCATCGCTTATCAGCTTCCTGACCCAGAGCCCTCGTGAATTGAGCCCACGGATGCCGGAGAACGTCAGAGCCATGAAGCTCGCTCTGGAGGCCCTCATCAAACAAGAGGTCATAAGCGACTACGACGCGAACCAGATCAAGGATGGCCGCAGAGTCATCGACGTGCGGTACGTCATAAGGCCTCATGAGAACTTCGTGAAGCAGGTGATGGCGTCCAACAAGCGTAAGCAGCAGACAGAGCTACGGGCCATCAAGCACGGCATGATCGACCACGACATCATTGATGAACCCCAACGTAAGGGGAGATAGCCACCAGAATCTCCCACCCCCCAGGGAAAAGAAAGATAGGCGCGTCAGCGCCTTTTTTTATGCCAGAAGAAAGCGCACAAGGTACGCCCACCAGGCAGGACCGGAAACGGAATGCCTCCGCATATGGGGGAGCTGCACGGATAGAGCGAACGTGACCCCAGATGCAGCGTGGGCTGGGGCTCTATATATGGGATCGCTGCACGGTAGTCGCAAGCTGAGTCTCAGTATCGTGCAAGCGTAAGCCACGACGAAGGATAAGTGCCATGCTGCTCCAGTGGTTCCCGTAGAGTGGTTCCCGTAAGGTATTGATAGTTAAAGGGTGAGGATGTGGGGGACCTGCACGTTATGAGATTTGATATGTGGGTACGTTGCACGAAAGCAGGTCCTGAACCTCTCGATATATGGGAACTCTGCACGATTGACGAAGCAGAACAAAGATTGACAGATCAGGACAAACCTAAAAAAGCAGTCAAAATGACTCTAATAGTCCATAAAGTGATCACGCGCACACAAAAAGAGGCCAAAAGTTATCCACATTTCCTGTGCATAAACGGGGTTTTGGTATATGGGAACGCTGCACGATCATATGTGGGTACGCTGCACGGTGCAAAAAACGACCAAAATTGACATGTGGGTACGTTGCACGTTCAGAAAATTGTATATGGGGCGACAGCACGTATGACCTTAGACATGTGGGAATACTGCACGAACACCAGATCTGATATGTGGGAACGCTGCACGAAAGCTCTGTTTTGTAAGGATTTTGTGGAAAAAAGAGGGGTTCCGTGTGGATAACAGTGGATAAGATCCAAGGGTATGTGGGGACGTTGCACGGCAACCTATGGGAACGCTGCACGGCAACCTATGGGTTTGTTGCACGGAATAAATATGAAAACACCAGTAATATCAATGTGTTGAGTGGTGATTTAGAACGCCTAACCTGTCTTTAACCGTTTTTAATCCTTTATACAAAGATCTAAAGATCTTTATATTTATCCTTTTGATCACTGAACAAAAAATAATCAACACTGTTTTTTTAGAAAAAAGTCTCGTATGCAAGGCCGAACAGGACGAGTATCACCAACAAGATAAGCATCGACAGCACAAAGTAACCAGACTCGTACATCACAGCTTTGATCACAGAAACGACGCTGATCGATCTTCCAGAGATCCTCCCGATGATCCACTGAAACGCAACGAACGAACCAAGCCCACAGATCAGAACCACCGCTACGGAGACAAGTGCATGTTCCCTCAGGACAGACTCACTCAGGAAACCATACTGCATCCCCATCAATACAAGCCTGCCAATGCCAAAACCCAGGCCCAATGCAACAGCTCCACGAACCAGCACGACCTTCAACGACTGGAGCCATGTCAGCTCAAGATCCATCCCCTTACGGGAAGACCGACGCACCAGCACCGTAGATATGCCCAACCCCAAAAACACCAAAAAAACAAAATCCAACATTGCCACCTCTGCACAAATCAATCAGAACCACAGGCCTCTCGGCCAAATGCGCCACCAGGGAGAACCCACTTCTGCCCCTCCGGCACAAAAATCGGGAGCGTGTAATCTTCTCTGGATACCTGCTCCAATGCCTCAACATCACTAATCTGTATCGGCGCAACAGCAGAACCTAAATCTATTACGTCGATTTTTTTTCTTGATACCGTCACACCAAAGGTTTGTTCATACTGAGCAATTTTCCCAGCTCGTTCAGGCCAGTAGTGACGGATCGTGGACCAGATACGCTGTGAGTTGTAGATGCAGGTCATACACGACGACCGGCTCCAGCCAAGGCGATAAGGGACTGGGGCCAGGATGCGGTGACGCTCGATTACTTCCCATACCTCCTCCTCAGTCCAATGAAGAACGGGCCTCCAGGCATCAACTAACCGTGCAGTCTTCCCATATCTTCTGTCACAGGCATGAGCCTCAAGCTGGTTGTACTTGGATCTGTTTGCACTTTCCTCCCGGCGCTCACCAGTGATGAAAAGGATCTTCTTCCCCTTGAAGCGCTCCTGGTTATTAAGAGCTCTGCGGCCAACATCGATCTTCAAGGCTGATGAGCACCACCTTGTTTGGAGTGATGGCGATTGCTGAGGGAAACGAAGGCGCGTACCAGGCTTAGAGCGCTTATGGTCTCTAGGCAGCACCAGAAGCCCCTCAGGCGTCTCTACACGATGGGGGTGGCTATAGGCATTGTCTTTGAGCATTTCGCCCTCAAAGCCGCCCTCAAGCCACGAGAAGTACATTGGGATACCCAGTTCTTCCCCGAGCTGACGACAGTAATCACGCATGAAGGCCCAATCCATCAACGAACTGCCTTCCTGACCATCAACATCATGGTGCCAGAACTCCACCTTTGACTTATCAACACCCATGTCCACCAGCCGCAAGTACGCAGCAATCGAGTCTTTGCCTCCAGACAGGCAAACAATGATGTGATCGTACAAACTCAGGTCCACATCCGGAGCGGAGAAGTACGTTGTTCTATCGTCACAACGCTGACTGGAAGATATGCCGGTAAGAACCGACTCCAGTGATGGCAACACCACCTGGTCATCGAACAAATCTCCTTGGTTTTCTCGTCTCAACATAAGTCGCTCTTTTTTCTTTACTGGGTTGTTTTTATGATTTACAGTATTATAAAATGATACTGTAAAAAGTAAAGTTTTCAGAACGACTAATCACTCAGGAGAACTTGATAAGCACCAGAAAGCAATCTAAAGGTGGTTTTTCGGTGAGGTTAGTTCAGGGGCAACCTGCCGCTGCTGATTGGAAATCATCAAGAAGTGGCTTTTTGGTGGGGTTACGGTTTGAAGGGGTGAGTATGTGGGAACGTTGCACGGTTAAAGGGGGCCGCACATGAAAACGATAAAGCGGTTCATCGTATGGGTGAATTACGGTCTTGAGGGTTGGAGCATTTTCGGATCGAGCGATGACTGGGATGAAGCGGTATCCATCCGTTCGGAAGCGATAGACGAATGCAATATTGACGAGGAAGACATCATCTTGGCAGAAAACAAAAACGAGCTGGTGGTAAAACCTGCGGCCAAGCAAATGACGGAGTGGCACCGGGAACTGGAAGCCGTCCTTATGACCTTGGATGACTGCCAGATGGAATGTGACGGTATGACATGGGCAGTAAGCCACCTACTCAATGAAGCGGGTGTACCTCATGACTGCATGTATGGCTTTGTGCGAAACGAACAGACCAAGGACATCGTGACACCGCATTTCTGGGTTGTCCTGGATGATGGGTGGCTGGTGGATCTGAGGCTACGCATGTGGCTGGGCGATCACGACAACATTCCTCACGGGGTATTCCATCCCGATAACGAGCCAGGACTTTTCTACAAGGGAGACCCGGTTCAAAACCATAAAGGGATGAGACTGGGCAAAGCCGTCCTGGACATCATGACCGACGGAAAACTTTCACATGTGAAAGTTCCTGAACGACAAGACGGAGAGTAATAGCGTGGAATTTGATTACGACAAGTCAGTATCAAACGCACATCTTGAGGCCGCAGGCTGGGGTATGGATGCCTTTAACCACTCCAACCCATTTGAGAGTCATGTCATCTATGTGCGTGACTACCGCAACGATCACATCCGCCTGTTCACCATCAAGCAGGCTGACTTCGACACGATAAAGCTGCCGCTTCACCTTACCTCCGACATGCTGGCTTCGGTGATCGCTGAGTTCGTATCGAAGGCAGCAAAAGGGAAGTTGAATACGAAGGAGTCCGACACGCTGGCTCCTGCCTTGGTTGGCTATGCCAAATCAACAGAAACCTACCGGAGCTGGCGGAGAGTTTCTGGAGCAACAGAGCGATTGCATATGGTCATCAATATCTATGCGGGTTCTGAATTGCTGAGACCTTTCATCGCTCGGGCTCCTGAGACCGTCCTGACGACCCAAGAGCTACTGGTCTTCTCATCACAGGTTAAGAGCATGGATGTATCCAATCATCCAGAGTGGTTTAGGGGCCGGAGGTAGTCATGAAGCCAGTTCTCTGGATATTCGTCCTGATCATCGCCCCTTTCGTCATTGCGAAAGTGGACCAATGGCGCAAACGCGGCATTGGAGACACCTGGGCGTGGTGGAAATCAGAGAACATGCCTTATGAGCTGCGCTCGGCCACTCTGTTTTTGTCCGAACAGGACATATCAACCACACAGCCGGTGCCCATGCACGGCAGGGTTGATCAGGTGTACCAAACCAAGAATGGGGTTCTCATTCCCTTGGACACCAAGCTGCGCCAGGTAAACCACATCTATGAGTCGGACATTATCCAGCTCTCGGTTTACCGGGTAATTCTGTCACACAAGTACAAGGCACCCGTTGCCAAGTACGGCTATGTCCGAACCGTTGTTGAGACAGCGGACGGGGATAGAGTCCGTTACATCAAGACAAACCTTCTCAGCGAAAAAGAAGTGGTCAAGCTGTGGCACCGCTATCAATCCATCCGTTCTGGTCAGGTAAAAACCTCCTGTTCCTGTGGCGGAAAGTTTCACATGTGAAAGTTCTGGATTGAATCAGGGTTGCCCGAATTGGGCAGCTAGGCGGGGTTGCATTTTTGAAAAGTCCTGTACGCTGGTTGGTATAGGAGGTGAATAGTGGCCCAGCTTAAACATAACCGCTTCGTCATGTTGGGGTCCTTGGTAGCGACGGTCGTAGCTGCCGCCAATGGCTTGAGTTTTCTCACCCTTATGGCTGGTGGAATGACCCTTCTCCAGTTCATGGCTTGGAAGCAACAAGATGCTGTCCGGAGCCGGTTTAAAGCTGCGAAGGATGCGTTTGAAGCGTTGAACGTCATTGCGTTCGACAAGCACTGGGTAGGTTCAACCGCGACGGTCGCCAAAGTGTCGAACATGATCACTCCGCCCGAACGACTGGATAAGCCCTGGGCGGTGCAAGTTCTGGCCGTGACCAAAGGTGGGACGTGGTTCGCGGTGGATCTGCAAGTGACCGGCACTGACAAGGTTCAGATGCTTAGCCTCCACCAGCTTAGTGAAAAGGCGGCAAAGACCATGCTGGCCTTCGACCTCGAAGTGTATGAGAAATTTTTCGGAAAACCTGATGTTGCATGAGGACAATGTGATGGAAAAAGTCAAAAGCGTAGATGCCGTGGAGTTCACGGCAGCAGATAAGAAGGCGATGACCCATGCGGCATACGCCCAGTGTTTCTTCATTCTGGCCCAAGTGATGGCATTCCCTTCCCTGGGGGTGGCTGGCGCTATGGTTGCTGCTCTGTGCGGCATGATGCCGTGGTTGACCAAGTTCGCCAAAGAGGCTCCATCGAAAGCCTTTGGCATGGTGATGGCTTCACTCTGCCTTGCTCCTGTGTACGGGAAACTCTGTGAGCTGGTGGTCCACGCGATTCAGGGAGCTTGAGCTTATGGGGGTAGTACGAGTTCCCTACCTCTTGGCTGAGCTGAAAGAACGCGGATGTGCTGATGAATCTGCTCTGGCGCAGGTTATGCAGCCTGGATGCCGAATTGGAGAGGAAGACCTGCGGAAGTTGGCCGCAAATTTAGGGCTTGAAGTGTCCGAGCTGGCACCAGCGCCAGAGAACGCGGCCAACACCCGGTTCAAAGCAAAGCTGAGAGGAGGTTTGGCCTCCTTTCTTTTTGAGTACGACGGCTGTTTCCGACATGCAGAAGGCTCCAGCCATGCAGAAATGTTGGGTATCGAGCAAGAAGACGACATAGGTCTTCCGAGTCGAGCTGCTGACGCCATGCTCCTGGAGAAGACGCTTTACCAGGTAATCGCTCGGGCTAAGTACATGCTCGGCAAAATCGACAGCAAGTTTGTCAGGTCAGAACAAGCAATCGAGTTCCGTGAGCAACTTGCTCCTGGGATCTTCAAACCAGGTTACAGAGGTTTCCGAT
Organism: Proteus vulgaris; assembly: GCF_033708015.1. Classification (NCBI taxonomy): domain Bacteria; kingdom Pseudomonadati; phylum Pseudomonadota; class Gammaproteobacteria; order Enterobacterales; family Morganellaceae; genus Proteus; species Proteus vulgaris. The sequence continues at coordinate 7,004 of NZ_CP137921.1, forward strand.
TCAAGGAGGCTGCCGCTGGTGATTTGCCTACTGTCATGATTGACGGTCGGAAGTTCAACTGCGTTGCCAGCATAGCCAGAGCACATGGACTTGATCCGGTAACGGTGCGTAGGCGCATTGCGGACACCGGGAAGGCCGCAGACAAACTCTCCAATGATGAGTGGAAGCTCATCCTCGCCAAGAAAAAAGGTAAAGGGAAACCCTTCACCTATCTGGACAGGACCTACAGCAACATTGCTCAGTTCTGTCGTGAGCATCAGCTCAACACCAACCTTGTTTACCAGAAAGTCAAAGACCGGGCTGATAGCGCTGATGAAGAGTTCTGGGGACTGATAATCGAAACATGCAAAAGGAAAAACTAATGGCAGAAAACAAAGAGATCCCCTGGGAGAAAGAACTCATTGAGAAGTACATGTTCACCCTGCATAAAGAGCAGGTGAAAGACCGGCGCTGGCGGACCATGTTGCGTGTGCTTCGCGCATCTGGTTTCGTGCTTCTCATGATCGGCTTCATCATTTTGGCATCTAATCCGGGTGGGATGCCGTGGCAAAGCGCCAAGGCAGGAGCCCCTCACACCGCGTATATCAACATCCGTGGTGAAATTGCTGCTGGCACTCTGGCCGATGCTGATCACCTTATCCCGTCCATCCAAGCTGCATTCGACAACCCGAACTCACAAGCTATCGTGCTTCGCATAAACAGCCCTGGCGGTAGCCCGGTTCAAGCAGGACGGATTTATGACGAAGTGAAGGCGCAGCGAGCCCTTCATCCGGAGAAAAAGGTCTACGCCATCATTGATGACATCGGTGCCTCTGGCGGTTACTACATCGCCTCTGCTGCGGATGAAATCTATGCTGACCGCGCCAGCCTTGTCGGTTCTATCGGCGTCATCAGCTCGGGGTTTGGATTCACCGGCTTGATGGACAAGCTCGGCATCGAGCGCCGGGCTATCACTTCCGGAGAGCACAAAGCGCTTCTCGACCCATTCTCCCCTCTTACCTCTGACATGAAGAAATTCTGGGAGGGCGTTCTATCGAAAACCCACCAGCAGTTCATCGAACGAGTGAAGGCTGGGCGGGGTGATCGACTGAAAGACGACCCAGAGGTGTTTTCTGGATTGCTCTGGAACGGGGAGCAGGCCAAAGACATTGGGCTGATTGATGGCCTGGGTAGTTTGAACTCCGTGGCGCGAGACGTCATCCACCAGAGCAACTTGGTGGACTACACACCAACCGAAGACATCATCCGGCGACTGACCCAACGAGCGAAGCTCGAAGCCAGTTCCTTCGTGCAAGAACTCAGCGCTGTGAAAGTTTACTGATAGGAGCAGTTTGATATGACAGAACAAAGTACCAAATCACTACGTCTCGGGGTTGTTGCCGCCATTCTTTTGGGGCTCGTAGGAACCGGGTTCGGGATCTACCAGTTCGTGAAAGAGAAGGATCTGGCGCAAGAGATCGCCAACGTGAAGTCTACGGTCAACCAGGTGAAGGATGCCGAAGGCGTCACCTTCAAAAGCAAGGCAGAGTTTGAAGCTGCTGTGGCCGAAAGCATCAACAAGTTTGTCGCGCAGAAACAACAAGCCGACATCGATCAGAAGTATGCCCAGTTCGAGGCAGCACCTGAGAAGGTCGAAGAAGGCAAACACATCTACGGGGACCTTGGTGCTCGGTTCACGCTGGTGGAGTTCTCCGATATGGAGTGCCCATTCTGCAAGCGATTCCACGACACACCCAAACAAATTGTGGATGCCAGCAAAGGCAATGTGAATTGGCAGTGGAAGCACATGCCTCTCGATTTCCATAACCCGGCAGCTCACAAGGAAGCTCTGGCCGCTGAATGTATTGCTGAGCAGAAGGGCAACCGTGGCTTCTGGGTCTTCGTTAACGACATTTTCCACCATACCCAGGGGAATGGTGGCGGTGTTGCTGACCTGGCCTCTGTTGTCACTGGTGTTGGTGCTGATCTGGATGCGTTCCGGGAGTGCCTCGGCTCAGGAAAGTACGAAGACAAGGTTGAAGCTGACATCCAGAAAGCCAAGAGCTATGGCGTCAACGGGACACCAGCCACTTTTGTAGTGGACAACCATACCGGCAAGAGCCAGCTTCTCGGCGGCGCTCAACCGGCGCAAGCCATCATGGCCGTGATGCGAAAAATGATGATTGAGTCGCAACAAGACGACTCCGCGAACCAATAAAAACTTTCACATGTGAAAGTGGAGTGAGAACTGATGATCAAGATTACAACTAAATTGGGATGCCTTCTGGCGGGGCTGCTTGTCCTGTCGGCTTGCTCAAGCGTCCCTCAGCCAAACAACGAATACGCGAAGGCCTTGGATGATACCAAACAGGTATGCGCTGCCTGTGCCCTGGTTGGTAATGACCTGCTGGTTGCCCTCAACAAGTCATGCGACACCCCAATGACCCCCGAGACTCTTACAAGCGTCATGAACAGTAACCCGATGTTTGCCGCCATGATGGCAATTAACTCCATAGGTGGAACCGACTTCTATCAGGTTTACCGTGATGCGGCCATAGACACCCTGCGGTGCAATGAAATGGACAGTTGGCCTGATCGGACCAAGGTGCGTTTCCAGCAGCCCGACATGCAAAAGGCGCTGGCCTTGAGGGTTTCTGCCAGACAGCAGAAGGCAAATTAACTTTCACATGTGAAAGTCAGGCTCTCCGGGGCCTGATTTCACTATGAGGTGAATCTATGGAGTTACAAGAAGCAAAAGAGGCTCTCGATAGCCTTCATCCACACAAGGCCTCAGCGCCTTTGAGGCTTGTCATCCACCAGCCAGGTGGGATTGGTGGAACCCCTACAGTGGGGGTGAAAGCTATTCACGCAGGCTTTGACTGGGACAGCAACACCATCCTGATCTATCCGGAAGAGCAGCTCACCCGGTTGACGCCGGATGAGGTCGCCGCCATCACGAAGTCAGTATCGAAAGGACAGTCCTGGCATTCATATCAGCAGTTCAAGAAGTATCGGGAGCAGTTGGCCGAAGCCACGGAAGAAATTAATAGGCTCAGGGCTGAGCTGGGCAGGTATCAGAATAACGGGAGGGGGTAATGCTAAAACGCGGAATTATCAATCTCGCTGCTAGTTACATCATTGTTGATGCCCTACTCCGGAATGCAGCAATTTGGATCTTTGGCTTGTCCTTCTCCGTTGGTGGCACTTACGTCACTGGCGAGGCCAGTACATGGGTCGTTTACCTAGCCACTTCTGGTGCCATGACACTCTGTTCTGTCGTAACAGCCTACCTGCTCGTGACCTATCACCGCTGGGGGCTGATGACGGCCAGGGTCTGGTTGCTATTGAGTGCCTGCCTAAACGGCTATGCCGTCTATTTGAGTAGCCACAACATCCAGTTGGTGGTGGCACTGCTTTCCAGCCTGTTTATTGCTTTGTGGATGCTCAAGACCCTTGAGCAACCAGCAGTGAAGGGGACGTACAAGGTAATCGCTGATCTTCACCGTCAGCTATGGGGAATGTTGAAGGGGCAAACACAATGACGACGAATACTCAAAACGCGAACGCCAACCAGGTTCGGTCTTTACGCGACATGCTTGTCCCCGCCCTGTTGTTCTATGTGGTGATGACGGCCATGTTTGTGGGTCTTGACGCATTCATGGATAAACCCACCAGCATGAACCTGCCATTTATGCCGTTCCTTGTCTCGATGGTGAGTTTTACCAGTGACGCACGTCGAGCGTGGGACTGGCGAAACGGGACCAAGGTTGTAGCTGTATTGACTGCGGTAGCCATGCTGTTGGCATTCATCTATCAGCTCGCGGTCGGAGAGATGAATCTCTTAGGGGTTGGTATATACCCGGCCACAGCCATCCTTCTGTTGGCAATCTCCTGGGTGATTCGCGCTATCGGAAAGACAGCACCTTTCCAGTTCCTGGGGAGACACCTGGCGCGGTTTGGTGCATCGAAGTGGGTCCAGCGTACCGCCGCAGTCATTGTGCTCGCGGGAGGCCTTGCCATCACTATCTATGCCTACTGGCTTAACCACGGGAGCTGATGATGATCATTGCAACGAAGAACGGCTTTCTGGTGGCCGCAGAACTAATCAGGGAAGAGGCCGGGTACTGGCTACTACAGCCTCGTGACCAAAAGACGCCGGTCAGGGTGAATAAGCAGGATAACAATAAACGCGCTTTCACGCATATGGGAGACGCCCTTCGCTGGGCCGGTGATCCTGAGCTTGCAAAGCAATTCGATGCCGAGGGGGAAGAACATGCAAATTCGTGACTACATGACAAAGTTGTTTGACGCATTTGGTGATGTGGAGGAAGTCACCCGAGAAATGCTTCTGGAGCAGGCGGAGCTCATTCATACGATCAGCGATAAGTGTCAGAGCACAGGCCTGTTTCTGGATAGTCAGGTTCGTTTCAACCAGTTCGTTCAAGAGATTGAGGCTGACGACAAGGTAGAGGATCGGTTGCTTCATGCTTGGTGCTGGGTAATGGACCGAATAGTGAAGGCTCCAACATCCTTTCACATGGATGGGGCTGTGATTTTGACAATGCCTCTGGTCGCCAGATACCTGCCACCGGTTGAACAGGAGCCGGAAACCATCGTGGTGAATCTCGATGAGGACTACAAGGCTCCTGTAGGCAACCAAACGCTCTGCGAGCTCGTTATGGAACGGAGGCATTGGCCGCAAGGTGCAACCTGTGCGACCCAAGAAGCGGACGGGGGAGTCCTCTACTGGGACGCCCCGGTTGATGTGGTAGAGGAAGGCAGAAAGGTCGCCGGTAAGCACGGCATGATGGCCGAGATCGGATTGAAACATCAGGTTGATGCCTGGTATGCAGATATGGACGAAACACGGCTCGCAACCGATTGGAACACCGCCGTCATTACGCCTCACTGCTTGCTGCTTTCCTATCTGGATGTGCTTCAAAAGAACAAAGTTCCCTTTGATGAAGGTGTGCAGCTCGCTGCCGAATGGGTGAAGCAACTTGGCGGGGAATTTCGTGAAGACACTGAGGAAGCGCCGGAAGCTGAGGCTTCAGTGCTTTCCCTGGGGAGAGCCACGGCTCATTGCTTTAAACCCTATCCGGACACAAAAAATTTCTATTACGAGGCCTAAGCCTCACCCAAACAGGAGGATCAACATGCGATACCAGGTATTTAAAACGAAGGAAGGGGGCCAGCCGGTGTTTACGGCACCGTGGTACTGGTTGGCCTCTGCCATTGCTCACTGGTCATCTCTTAACTGGGATGCCTGTCGAATCGTAGACAGCAAGGTGGATGAAACAAGGCTCTGTTGGGCCAAGGCTCTACCGGCTGGGAAAAAAAAGTAATTTGGATGGAGTGATTATGAGGTTAGGTTTTGTGAAAAATACGGGGGTTTCAGCGTTCCTGGTAGCCATGCTGGTGGTGGCCCCTCAGGTATGGGCAGAAACCTTTACTGCGAAGGTTGTGGGGGTGTCTGACGGTGATACGGTCAAGGTCCTGACTGAACAAAGCTGTGACTCCGGGAAAGATTGCCGGAGCGGCAAAATCCAGTACCGGGTAAGGCTGGCGGAAATCGACACCCCAGAGAAGAAACAACCCTACGGCTCAAAGGCGAAACAGGCGTTGTCCGATCTGGTGTTTGGTCGAATGATTAAAGTCGAGCAAATCGACAAAGACCGTTATGGCCGTCTGGTCGCCAACCTTTATGTCGATGGCAAATGGGTCAATGCCGAAATGGTCCGTTCTGGGAGTGCGTGGGTGTACCGGCAGTACGCCAAAACACCGGAGCTGTTCAAGCTGGAGGCCGAAGCCAAAGCCGATAAGCGAGGTCTCTGGGCATTACCGGAATCGGAGAGAACTCCCCCTTGGGAGTGGCGAAGAAAGCACTAACCACACCCCAGAGTATGCAGGTGTAAACAGTAACCAAGAAAACAAACAGGAATAACGATGAACAAAAGTGAACTGATTATGAAAGTGGCCGAAGACGCTGACATTAGCAAAGCAAAGGCCGAAGCTGCGGTAAATGCGCTGATCAACTCAGTGACAGAGGAGCTTAAAGCGGGTGGGACAGTAGCGCTCACTGGGTTTGGTACTTTCCACGTTAAGGAACGCGCAGCGCGAACCGGGCGGAATCCCCAGACTGGAGAGAACATCCAGATCGCGGCGGCCAACATTCCTGGGTTCAAAGCTGGTAAGGGGTTGAAAGACTCCGTGAACTAGATCTTAATCATGTGACACATGAATAAGGTTTACATAAGGCTCCTTCGTGGGAGCCTTATTCATATCAGACATGAATAAGGGGAAGGGATGAGATTGTCGTCAACTCAAAAAGACGTTTTGTTCATTCTATACGCAATTGAGGCCGGTGGAAAAGCCGAGCCTGTACCAGGTGTAAAAATACTGGAGATGATCAATTCAGCTCGCCAGAGCGGTATTCATGGAACGAACTTCCGAACGTCATGCCACACGCTGGTGGAGAACGGCCTGTTGAACAAGTACCGGAATGCTTCTCTAAAGCTGGCCTTTAGGCTGACCGACGATGGCAGGGAACGTGCAGGAGAGATATACCGAAAACGGCTGGAAGAAGAGCAAGAGAAGTAATACGCCCCATAACGGGGCGTATCGAGTTAAACGGCAAAGCCGTAGTGGGTGCCGTCCGGAAGTTCAACATCGAGGCGTAGCTTGCCACCGGAGGCCTCAACGTACCGCTTAATGGACGACAGCTTGAGATCTCGTCCAGGTTTTTCCATCTCGGAGACTGTCGGCTGTCTCACACCCAGAGATGCAGCAATTTCCCCCTGGGTAAGGTTCATGCGATCACGAAGCTCTGCCAAGTGGATGTTCAGTAACATCTCAGTGGCCGCTTTCTGTGCTTTGGCAACAACCTCAGGCTTTTCTGTTGCCAGCATTTGGTCAAGAGTTCTTGCCATAACGTCACTCCTTCTTCAATTTATCCAAGTGCGCCGCAAACTCACGGTCTGCAATTGGGATCATTACTTCATAAAACCTTTTCTCGTCCCCGGTCTTGTTACCGGCGCAGAGAAGAATCCCCTTACGCTTTGGATCGAACGCAAAGAACGCTCTGATAGGATCTCCTTTGCTTTGGACCCGAAGCTCTTTCATGTTGCTGTAGGATGAACCGTTAACAGTATCCGCGTATGGCCTCGACAGCATGGGGCCTCTATCTCGCAGCACCATCATCGAAGCCAGCACGTTTGCTCTATCGGTATCATCCAGAGCATCGAACCACTCATCAAAGGTGTCGGTTGTCTCGATGACCCACATGATTTCTCCTTACTTAATATAGGTGCAATCCTATATAGATTCAAACCTATAATCAAGAAAAATCGGCGGCGATGGGGGCCGAAATGTCAGTAAGTAGTCATGTGACTAAAATAGGGGGTAGAATAAGCCTCGATATAGTCATGTGACTAAAAGGTGTCCTGAATGAACAACCTACCCCTACTGCTCGATGCAAGAGAAGCCATTGACTACTACCACCAGCATCCAGGCATGACTGATGCAGAAAAGGCCTATGTGGTCGCGTTCCTAAGCGGAGAGGGGCGTTCAAACAGTCAGATCAGAGAGGATCTGGGTATTGAGAAGGTCTATACGGTTACACACCTGAAACGCGCCGGTACGCTATCGGAGGAAGAGCTAACACTCTGGCTCAGAAATCCACGCAAGATCACCCTGGGGCATGTGAGGGCCGTGGCTAAGTTACCTTTCAGCAAGAGAGAAAAGCTCCTGAGGGATCTCCTGCATACCAGGACACCGGTTCATAAATTTGAGGCGATAGCGAAGGGCAAAGAAGTGGACAGGGATGCAGACATTAAGCGCCTGGAGACCCTGATGAGCGATGCTACGGGTAGGCCTATCAAAGTTCGCTATAACCCCGCGAAGCGCTCCGGGGAACTGACGCTGGGATTCTTCACGCTCGATGACCTGGATGACGTGTGCAAGGCTTTGGGGTTTGATCCAAGCGAGCAGATGTAAACCAGAAAACTTTCACATGTGAAAGTCTTGCAAGGTGTCTTTTTATTGTTTACAGTATCATAAAATGAATCTGTAAAGGTGCGCGATGAATGTGCTTCCAACGAAAAGCTGGCCTTGGGCGTTATAACTCAACCAGACCTGAGTGGCTGGCGGCGTACCGAAACGCAAGATGTATGAGAAGCTCAGGTAAAGAACCTGATGCTTCTCTTTCCGGGATAGCTTGGAAGGCGCAACTCATTGTTGCCCATGAAAGAGGCAGAATTGACAGCCTGGCTGTCCCTTTGGATGCCAGATTGATAGCAAAGAACCTCATCGACGAGATCCTTGCTGAGGAGAACTGATGGACGAAAAAATTACCTACGAAGAAATGCTTGAACAACTCGACCAGAAAGGCATCCGCGTCACCAACGGGGCGAGACGGCTTTATGTCGCGTTGAACAACGGAGTCAAAGCTGAGGTGCTGGGTAACTGCGGTCCCGCCACAATCAGCTTGGTTGACGGGATGATTGTTGTGGAAGAGCAGACTCTCCACTAAGGGCAGCAGCATGGGCAAAAAAGTACACATCATTTGTGGAAAGTGCGGCAGTGACGAGATGAACTTTGTCATCAATGAACACTGTCCAGACGATCCCCAGAATGTTGCCAGTATGTCCTGCTCAAATTGTTGCGAACTGACAGGCATAGCCGAGTGGTCGGAATTTAATGGACGTGAGCTGAAAGGTGAAGCCGTCGCCCTATCAACACCGGCAAACGTGAATGCTCTTCTAGGATTGCTTCGCCAGGCGATGGACAGCGTTGAGTATCGCCTCTATGGCGGGGACATGTCATTGAGCGGTAATGATGCTGCCGAACTCATAGACCTCCAGGAGCGAGCTGAGAAGGTCTTGTCTGTTCTTCGGAGTGATCAGCATGAGTGATTTATACGAACCGCTTGAGTTTGTGTTCTGCGGCTTTAGGAAAGGGGACGCTGGGCTATTTATCTCGGTAGCCACTTTGCGCGATGGTGTTTTAGGCCGTGAGATGTATTTCTCAAAGGGAAAAAGCAAAAGGCGCTGGGTTGTCGGTGGCATTTACTCAGGGGCCTCGTTTTCGGACAACGGAGCAAAAGGTCTGGATGATGCTCATTACGTTAAAGCATGGGAAGTGCAAGGCGACAAGATAGAGTGGCAAGCAAAAAGCGAGCAAGCCGAAGCCTTGGCGCGAAGCGAGAAACTTGAAGCCGACGATAGGAAGCGCAATGAACTCGAAGAGCTGATGCTACCCATCAGGAAGCAATATGGGGCATTAACAAAGCGACGTGATAGGGCAGGGGCCGCAGCTCTTGAAGAAGCTGTCCTGAGAGCGCTGAGAGCGCCCATCAGGAAGGCTGAGGAGAAATAACCGTGGAGCCAGTCTTAGCTAAAGCATTCGCCGGTTTTAAAGTCGTAGCTGTAAGTGCCCATCAGATTGGCTTTTCGGCTTTTCTTGCCATTGGTGTTTGCTGGCGCTTTAGGGGTCGCAAGTACGCCATAGAACAGGATACCAACAAGTGCCGCTTGCCACGCGAAAACAGCAACCAGAATCCAAAAAGCAGCAGCCAGAACCGGCAGTTTGTGCAGAAGGTTGAGCACCGACTTGGCCCAAATCACTGCCGGGATAGCCAGCACTGCGTAACCCCAGTTGGTGGCCTCAAGCATAGCCAGGCCAAGAATAACAACAGCCATCAGCGCGATATTCAGTACATGTTTCATGGTCATCTCTCCTTTTCAACTTACACTTTTATCCTATCACAGCATTAAAAAATGCAACTGTGAAAGGGCATTTTTCATTCAAAAAGAGGTGACACTTTGAGTGCAATTATCAGCAAGTGCGGCATGTACAGATACCGTCTGGAAAGGGATGTGCAACCCGAAGGCCTTGTGTTCGGTTATTTTGGTGTAAACGGCTCTACGGCCACGGCCACCGAGGACGATCACACGGTCAGAAAGTGGATAGGGTTTACCAAGGTCAACGGAGGGAGGCGATTCATAGTCGGTAATGCTTTTGCTTTTCGGGCGACCGACGTTCGAGAGCTGGCTACGGCGGTTGATCCTGTCGGGCCTGAAAATGAAATCCACTTGGAAAGGATTATTCGGGATGCTGATGTCTTGGTGCCCTGCTGGGGGAGCCGAACTAAGCTGCCTAAGTCTTTGCATGTTCATTTGGACAGGCTTTTAGAGCAGCTCGTTGCATCTGGGAAGCCGGTATTGGCATTTGGCGTGACTGGTTCGGGGGACCCGAAGCACCCACTAATGCTTGGATATTCGACAAAACTTGTGCCCTGGGGAGGAAAATAATTATGTCGATGCTTGAAGCACGTTACTTCGTGGCAAAGATAAGCGATGCACAGGCCGTGCTCTGCGATGAGGAGCTGGCGACACTGGAAAGGCTGATCCGGAAGGTTGATGATGGCCGCAGAGCAAATGGCAAGAGCTCGCTTACTTGCGTTGTTGTCGAAGAAGATTGGCCGAACTGGCAGCAAACGGTTGACTCTGTACTTTCACTTGCTGACGGGAAAGACAACGATTGGACCAATGCCACACCAGAACAAATCAAGGCCTTTTGGGTCGATGACTCAGTTTGGAAAACTCTGGATGGCCGGGATAAATGGATTGAAGATCTCGACCTGCTGGTGGACGGTTCCCCGGTGGCTTCTGAGTGGGAACCTTTTGGCTTGGAATCAGGGCAGTCTGTCGTCATACGAGGCGGATGGATAGAAGGGAATGCCTTGAGTGATGATGGCGTACCGCTAGTGCAGGCATTCGTCGCTTGGAAACAGGGCCAAGACAACCACTAAAGGAAAATTACTTCGGAAGGGCGGCTATGGCCGCTTTCTTTTTAATATTTACAGCATCACATAATGATACTATGATGTTGTTAATTTACTTGGGGAGGCGCTTATGCTCACTGCTAAATGTATAGGGTGCGGATGCACCGATGATCACGCTTGTGTTGAAAACGGTCAACCGTGTCACTGGCTTCGCGTGAATAGAGTGGAAGGTATCGGGGTCTGCTCTTCGTGCCCGGATGCTCTCAATCAATTCGCATCGACCAGCCAGGAACAAGCAACTGGACAGGATGACTACCGGAACAGTCCAGAATGGAAGGATTTTTCATCACGCATTGGTAATGCACTATGCGGGGGCCGGAGCAAAGCAAAGTAAGGTAAAAACGGCTATGCCGTTTTTTATTTGTCTATTACGGCATCACATTATAAGCCTGTAAATGCTGAATCTGTAATTGCCCAAAATGGGCGTGAGCAGGGGCGGGGTGTGAGGTCGTTCTAAGGCAAAATACTTTGTACTGGCAGAACAAAGAAAGAATGAACTTTCACATGTGAAAGTTTTTGGGGTACGGGATGGAACAAGCAATTCAAAGTTACTTGGCTGACGACCGGCAATATCAAGACAGGATTACCGCAGCTCTCAGCCAGGTTGAAGAGAAAGGTGCAGAGTACGAAGCTCTTTGCCAACAGCGTGCTCAGTTGGGGATCTGGCAAAAAATTATAACGTTCTGGCAGTTTCGTCGAGACATCGCCGTTATACGTTCAGCACTAAAAGGCCATAACAGCGATTTGCGGTATTTGCGCCGTGGGAGAGACCAGCTCAAAGAGGGATTGGTTTCTCGGGCCGTGAAGCAAGCGATTGACGGTAGCCAGATTCTGGAACGAATCACCCAAGCTCAAGATAGGCTTGACGCCGCATCTCGACTCCACGAGAGCAACAAGCGACTGGTGGACATGGGGCAAAAAGCCTTACGTGAAATCAGTGAGGCCTCTTCCAGTGTTTCATCAGCACAAACAATGGAGGTTCTCGACCTTGTGACTGACAACAAGGGCATTTCCGTCATGTCGTCGATGTCAAACTCCTCGGCCAGCAGTGAAATAGACGATGCGAAGAGAGCTGTGAAAGCCTTCGCAAATGCGCTGGGGGATCATCGTGACATTGTGGGCTCACTGCACCACTCAATGGCAACTGAGTTTATCGATCTGGGTATGGACTTTGCCGGTTTGAATGATGGTTTCGACTTTGGGAGCGTCTTCTCGCTGTTCAGCTTGTCGTCTGCCAGTTCCTCTCTGGACAAAGTAGAGTCTCGCGTTGAATCTCTGATGCCAGATCTAAGACGAGCCGCCTCCAATTCGGCAGCAGAGTATGCCCGTGTTAACGAAGAGTTCTTTGGCCTGAAACAACAGGCCTGTTGCCAAGTGCATGAGTTGCTGGTGACAAATGGTATAGACGTGTCAGTCAAGCGCGTTGAGTCCGCCGTGAACAGCTACAGAGTTGGAAGGTGATATTTACAGCATCATAAAATGAACTTATGATGTGAGGTGATCAACAAGTCGAAATTTATTTAAAGGATAAGCGATGAGCGATATTACACAGCAAATGGACAAACTTGAGATTCCAATCAAGTTGTCCTTTCCAGTCATCAACGTTAGCACTTTTGAGCTGGGCCGCGCAGAGAGCGTTTTCTCTGACATTGCAAAGAAAGTCGGCAAGCACTTTATTGTAATGCCATTCAAGAAGCTGCCTGATCCAGGCACGATGAAGGCAATGGTGGACGAGTCCAAGAAGTCCTCCAAAAACGGAGTTGTCGTGTTCGACACTTTCTTTTTCGACCGCCAACGTGCAAACCCGGAAACACTCCCAGCCCTCAAGTCATCACTGACCTATCTGGAGAATGAGGGGATCAACTACATCATCGCTGGCAAAGACGTCTTCAATGAAGAGTTCGTTTATCACATCGATCTCCCGGCTATGAGCAATCAGGAAATCCTGAAACTGCTCCAGACCTGTGAAGATAACGTGAAAGATGGTGGAGTCTTCGAGAGCAACGAACGTGCTGTCATCGCAAACCACGCCTTGGGCTTGTCACACACCCAGATGAAGAACGTCTTCACCTACTCCGCTTACTTGAAATTCAAGGGTGAAGAATACCTGGGCGAGATCCGAAAAGAAAAAGCTCACATCTTGCGTGATGTCGGCCTCGATGTGCTTGAGGCCATTGATATTGGGAATGTCGGTGGTCTCGAAAACCTCAAGGAGTTCCTCCAGATACGTAAAGCCGGTTGGGACAAAGACCTTCCGGTAAAAGGTGTCCTTCTGGCCGGTGTACCTGGTGGTGGTAAATCGCTGACGGCAAAAGCCGCTGCCGGTGTACTTGGCACTACCTTGGTTCGCCTGGATATGGGCCGTTTCTATAGCAAGTATCTCGGTGAAACCGAGCGCCAGTTCAATCGTGCATTGCAGACCATTGAGCAGATCGCACCCGTTGTTGTGTTGATTGACGAGATGGAGAAGTTTTTTGGTAATGCCGATGGCGAACACGAAGTATCCAAGCGCCTGCTGGGCTCTTTCCTCTACTGGCTTCAAGAGCGCAAGAAGAAGATCTTCATTGTGGCGACGGCCAACCGGGTTCAGTCGCTGCCTCCTGAATTGATGCGAGCTGGCCGCTGGGACCGAGCATTCTTCATTGATCTGCCAAGTGTGGCTGAGCGCCAGAAGATTTTTGAGATCCACCTCGCCAAGCAGAAGGCCAACATCGCCGCGTTCGATATGCCTACGCTACTTCGTACCACCGAGGGATACACCGGGGCAGAGATTGAACAGGCCGTCATTGACGCGATGTATCTGGCGAACGCTCAGGACAAAGAGCTCAACAATGAAGCGCTGGTGGATGCGGTCACTCGCATTACCCCGACCAGTGAAACTCGCCGGGAAGACATCAACCAGATTCGCAGTTTGCGGGATCAAGGCTTCTATCCGGCCAATAACTTCGATGTTCAAGAGCAGAATGGCTCTGGACGCAAACTTGCCATCGAGGACTAAGCGATGGAGTGGATTTTTTGGACTGCTCTTGCTGTGTCATTGATATTCCACTCAGAAGTCAGCGACTTAATCAATGCTCTAGCTGAGTGGGCTAGGGAGCGAGCTGGTGCGGCCAGGAGAGAGCATCAAAACGGCAGAGAGGAGAATTGACCGTTATGTACAAACAAGACATTGAGAAGGGGATTGAGCTGCTCAAGCTGTGCAGCAAACTCCAGTCAGAAAAAGATGGAGTGGATAGACCAGAGCCTCTGGTTATCGACAAGAGTAAGGTGCTGGACCAGTTCGCCCGAGACGTTTCCACATCGATCACCTACATGAGTTCGTTGTTCAAGCTCATCCCCATGATGGAAAACCTTACCGAGCTTGGCCGAAAGCTGGAGAAAGAAGGAAAGATCGAAGTTTCTCTCGGGCAAGACTATTCCATTGCCGCGCTTAACTTTGTTATGTCGGAACACGGCATGACACCCGAAACAACTCAGGAGTGATGAGATGAGCCATATCGTAAAAGGCAAGGTGCAGGTCGCCTACAAAGACAAAGAGCTGCTGTTGAAGGCTCTGGAGGGAGTTGGCGTTGTTGTTGAAAACGAAAAGCTGTACCGCGTGGGCGCTGGCTACACCTTCGAGAAATACCCGATTGTTCTGATCGACCAGAACAACAAGGAGCACCGGATTGGCTACAAGGAAAAAAACGGTGTTTGGGAGCAGTACCAGGAAAACTACGGCTCTTATGGCCGCTGGACGCAGCAGGCAAGCAGCAAGGTGCAGGATCGCTACATTGCCTTCCACTACGAGCAGCAGTTGAAAGAGGAAGGTTTCAGCGTGACGGTGAAGCAGCATCACGATGGCACTTTGGAACTGGAAGCTGAGGAAGCTGTTTGGTAATAGCGCCAAGGCAATCAGATTAGTTGAACTTAACGACGAGGTGACAAAGTGAAAAAGGTAAACATCAAGATCAAGGGCGGCAAGATTGCTGCCGATTTCACGGGGTTTCAGGGTAAGACCTGTGAAGCGCTGGAACAGCGTATTCGCCCGGAAGAGCTCGAAGTCGAAGAAAAAGAGCTGAAACCCGAGTACCACTTCAATGCTGGTCAAACCCAGCACGAAACGGAACAGAACGAATGGTGATGAGAAGGACAGGGCGCGTCCCCCTTCTTTTGCTGGTTGGTCTCATGGTCGCAGCTCCTGCGGCCTTTGCCAGTGACTTTGTGACTGGCGTTATGGTGGGGCAAATGCTCTCAGATGACTCAGGCAGCAAGAAGATAGAGGACACTGGCCCGGAGAGCAAAACGGTCATTGATTACCATGACGGTCAGCCAGTTGTGACCAAAGTGGAGGCCTTCAAAAGCAATAAATGGCGCAAACTGGATGGCCCTCAGGGCGGCTATTTTGTTTGCCCAGGTGAATACCGTAGCTATTCGGGAAGGCTGCGATGCCGTATTCATGATGACGGGTTTAATGGCTTTATGGGCGGTATGACTGATGCTCAGGAGCTGCCGCTCCAAGAAGCTCTGACCAAGTTGGAAGGTAAACCCATCTCCCTGCAAACCATTGAAGTCCACGGCAACAACCTGGCAGTCAAATACCAGTTAGCACCACCAGCACAAACGCACGTCAAAACTCAGGATCTGGGGGTGGTCAAGCAGGATGGTGAAACGCAGAAGGCTGCCAGCCAACAATCAGCGTCATCCATAGTGACTGCACCAAAGAGTGAACCTCCCAAGCAGATTAATGCTGCACAAGACACTGACCGCAATACCAGTGCGTTTCAAAGTCCGTTCGAGGAGGTAAGTGACTCCATGATCGGTCTAATGGATAGCTCTTTCGTCAAAGTCATAGCGGGATTGATGCTGGTGTTTGGGGTTGCTAGTGGAATTATGAGGCAGAGCCCATCAGGAATTGTGATGGGGATAATGCCTGCAATTATGATCATGACCGCGCCAACGGTTATTCGTACCGTATTCGATACAGGCGCGGCCAGTACCAAGCCAGTGGAAGATAGCGGAAGCTCATTTCCTTTCTTCTTGGTGGCAATAGTACCGGTGCTGATTTTCTTTGCCTATAGAGCTTTTATGAATAACCGGAGCGACTCCGAAATTGATGAGTTGTTAAGAGAAGCCCGACGTGCAGAAAGGGCTGAACGACCAAGCAATGAGCCTCCCTCAGTGGATGAACTCCGTGAGCGCCAGCAACAAAACACAGAAAGAGAACCGGTGGTTGTCAGCTCATCAGCTCCGGCACCAAAGGTGCAAAAGGAAGAGCCAATCGAAGTACAGCCAGGCAAGCGCAAAATTATTTTGGATTAGTGGGGTCGGTTATGAGCAAAAAGCGCATCGTAATCAAAAATGGTGAGGTCTGCGGGTTTGCCGATGAGGTTTCCTTCAAAGGCCTTGAAGTGCAGGAATACAGTAAAACAAGGGTTTCGCGCATCGTGCCGACGAGCGGCATTCTAATGATTGCGTTCTATGTTATTCGCGGACTTTGTTCAGACGAGTCAAAGATTGCGGCATGGACTCGTGTTTGGCGTTGCCAGTGGAAGGTGCTGATCGACGGTAAAAGCTATGGCCCATTCAGCAGTCGTGCGGATGCTATCTCGTTCGAGAAGGACGAGATCTACAAACAAGGCAAATTCTTTGCCGATGCCACTCACGAGGCGGCAGTATGATGACACGGGCGGCTATGGCCGCTCTGTTATCCGCGTTGGTAATAGGCCTTGTGTCTGATTTGGCCGCACAAGAGCTGGTGGTAAGCCCGGTGGCTATAGACAAGTCCACTGAGGTGGAGAAAGAAGCTACCTTCCACAACCGCAAGTGGGTGTTAAGGACGGGGCAGGTTAGTGGATTCTTCATCTGCCAAGGAGATAACAAAGACATTTACTACCGGCATGACAGGGTGGGCGCTCACTGCCAGAAGACATCGACTGGGTGGCGCAATGTACTGGGTCTCAGGGACGATGTTCCGGAAGTTGAGCTGAGCGTGTACCTGGGGACCGTTGAAGGTGTCCCCGTGAAAGTCCTTCATCAGGAAGTGGATGGTTACGATCTGAAAGTGCAGTACAAGGTTGCACGTAAAGGGTCAGCAAATGAGTGAGAGTGTGCGTCGGTCAACGCCGATGGTAAAGATTAAAGTCCTGCCGAGTTTCGTAGGGGTTCCCTTCCCGTCGGTGCTACTTATCGTTGCGGGGCTCCTTAATGGCCCTTTGTGGGGCTTTGCCGCATTCGTCTTTCATATCGTCATCAAGCGGTACATCTACAGAGAATACCGGAGGTTGCCATATCCGATGCCAACCGGCTCAAGGCCTATGGATGAGTTGAGCGATCTCCTTGTAAAGGGGATACCGGAGGAATTTTTCCGGCGGCTTGACGCAGCTTGCAGCTCTGATGCGTCAGTACAAATAACCTGCCCAAAGAAATACCGGCTGCTCAAAATGTCGTTGAATCGCTATGCCAACCGCGCTGGTTGTTACCCGCAGTTCCGGGAGGGGGATGAAATAGCGATTGAGGTAACAGAGCAGAGACCAAGAAAAGCAGGAGCAGGGAAGGGCTTTCCAAGTATTCAAGATCTGAAAGCGTCAGAGGGTGTTCTGAGTGAACCGGAGCAGCCTATCGAAATTCAGAAAGATAAGCGCAAGATTATCTTGGATTGAGGTGGGTTGGAATGCGGTCATTTTTATACAGAATATTGCTTCTTTGCTTCGTCATTATCGTCCAGATAGGGCTAATCGCCATTGATGCGAGCCCGTTGGTTGTTGCTATGTTCCTCTCGCTAACAGCTTTAGTCGCTGGGGTCTGGATGGCGTACCTTCATTCCCGATTTTTGATGGCGGTGACTCCAGTAGTTGTCTCTGTGCTAATGGCGACCCTCGCCATGAAAATGTTTGAGCCGAGACTCTTTGTTTCTGCCAGCGAAAAAGGCTGGTTCCCTTTGTCATTGTTCGTCTCGATACCGTTTTACTTCTACTTGAGTTACTTGCTTGAGATAGAGGAGAAGAGACGTACATTCCGGGCCAATGTAATTGGTTTTTTGCGTGGAGTTTCGGAAGAGATCCGTCGTTCAACTAGAGAGCATAACGGCCGTTGGCTTAATGTCCACGCCGAACGTGGCAGAGTCTTACCAGAGCAAGTTCAAGGGCCGCAACGGTCTTGATAAGGTTCTGGGCGACAGTGAAACGACCCGCGTGAAGATTAACTCTGTGATCCTCGATAAACCGCACGGCGTAGCAACGATACGCTTTACTACGGTTCGCCGCGTGCGCAGCAATCCCGTTGATGATCAGCCGCAGCGCTGGATTGCCATTATGGGGTATGAATATAAATCGCTGGCGATGAATGCTGAGCAGCGTTATGTCAACCCGCTGGGTTTCCGCGTGACGAGTTATCGCGTCAACCCTGAAGTTAACTGAGGGCTGCCCCATGAAAAAACTACTTCTTTCAGCAGTCGTTTTGTCAGTCCTGGGAGGCGCGGCCACTAACGTTATGGCGCTTGAGGTTGGCCGCAATTCTCCTTATGACTATCGCATTAAAAGCGTTGTTTATAACCCTGTTAATGTGGTCAAAATTGACGCTATCGCCGGTGTGGCTACCCACATTGTTGTCGCGCCTGACGAAACCTATATCACTCATGCTTTTGGCGATTCTGAAAGCTGGACGTTTGCGCACAAAATGAACCATTTTTTTGTGAAGCCGAAACAGGCCATGAGTGATACCAACCTGGTGATCGTCACCGATAAGCGCACCTATAACATCGTCCTCCATTTCATCGGTGAAGAAACGAAGAAAAATGCAGACGGTACGGTATCAAAATCCTTTATTGAAACGCCGTGGGCTGTGCGCCAGGCCGTTCTTCAGCTGACCTATGAATATCCGTTTGAGCAGCAGGAAAAAGCCAAAAGCGCGGCTGATAAAAAACGCATTACGCAGAAGCTGAAGCAGACGGCTTTTGCGGGGGCGAAGAACTATCAGTACGTAATGAGCGAACAGCCTGAAATGCGCAGCATCCAGCCGGTTCACGTCTGGGATAACTACCGCTTTACCCGGTTTGAGTTTCCGGCCAATGCGGAGTTACCGCAGGTCTACATGATTTCGGCCAGTGGCAAAGAAACGCTGCCTAACTCTCATGTTGTGGGTGAGAACCGCAACATCATCGAGGTGGAAACCGTCGCTAAAGAGTGGCGTATTCGTCTGGGCGATAAAGTCGTTGGCGTTCGTAATAATAATTTCGCGCCGGGCGCCGGTGCGGTAGCAACCGGCACGGCTTCCCCGGATGTGCGCAGGGTTCAAATTGGGGAGGATAACTGATGGCCCGTAAAAGTGTCGATGTAGATCAGGAACTCGATGAAAACACCGGAGACGGTGAATTCGAAAGCGAGCGTGGCGGATTTAAAGGCAGTAACCGCCGTTCGGCTCCTGGTATGAAAGCCTTTGTCATACTGATGGCGCTGCTTGCTTTGGTATTCATCGGGATTACGGTCATGGGTAAAATTCGCACCCCGGCTAAAGCTGAAGCTGATAAAGACGGTGGTAAAGCGCAACAGGCCAATACACTGCCAAACTACAGCTTTAACAGCGATCCTGATGTTAATAAACCTGCAACTGCGCAGAATAGCGCCACTGATGCCCGTGCTGTGCAGGCTGCCGCACAGGCAGATGCAGATGCGGGCAGCAGCAATACCGCCGCGCGTACCTCTAATAAGCGTAAAGAACCTTCGCCTGAAGAACTGGCTATGCAGCGTCGTCTGGGCGGCGAGCTGGCCCAGACTAATCAGGCGGCTACAAGCAATAGTCCCGGAGTGCAGCCCCAGGACAACGAAACAAGCGAAGGTAGTTCAGCACTCGCTAAAAACCTGACTCCTGCAAGGCTGAAGGCTAGCCGCGCTGGAGTCATGGCTAATCCCAGCCTGACTGTTCCGAAAGGCAAAATGATCCCCTGTGGTACCGGCACCGAGCTGGATACCACTGTTCCGGGTCAGGTTTCCTGCCGGGTTTCACAGGACGTTTACTCAGCTGATGGACTCGTTAGGCTGATTGATAAAGGCTCATGGGTTGACGGGCAGATTACCGGTGGTATCAAAGACGGCCAGGCGCGCGTGTTTGTTCTCTGGGAGCGTATCCGCAATGACCAGGACGGGACAATCGTTAATATTGACAGTGCCGGAACGAACTCACTCGGCAGCGCGGGGATTCCGGGCCAGGTGGATACCCATATGTGGGAGCGTCTGCGTGGTGCGATCATGATTTCGTTGTTCTCTGACACCTTAACGGCGCTGGTTAACCAGACGCAGAGTAATAACATTCAGTACAACAGCACAGAAAACAGCGGTGAGCAGCTGGCGTCTGAAGCACTTCGCTCTTACATGTCTATCCCCCCTACCCTCTACGATCAGCAGGGTGATGCGGTGAGCATTTTTGTTGCCCGCGACCTCGATTTCAGCGGCGTTTATACGCTCGCAGACAACTAAAAAAGTGGGCGCTTAGCGCCCGCTTTTCTTCAGGAGTAATCATGACTGATGCAGCTTTCTATCAACTTGGCCCACTGCGCGAGTATTTAGAAGATCCTACTGTTTTTGAAATTCGCATTAACTGCTTTCAGGAAGTTATCTGTGATACGTTCAGCGGCCGCAGGGTTGTGCAGAACGCGGCAATTACGGCAGATTTTATTAGGAACCTTGCTAAATCGTTGGTGAGCAGCAACAAGCTGACCATGCAGGCCATTAATGACGTGATCCTGCCTGGCGGGATCAGGGGCGTTATCTGTCTGCCCCCTGCGGTGATTGACGGTACAACGGCCGTAGCGTTTCGTAAGGATTTGGCGGCCGATAAAAATCTGGAGCAGCTGACCAGCGAGGGGATTTTCAGTGACTGCCGGAAGATTACCGGCAGCAAGCAAAGCCTAACGGATGATGATTTTTTCCTTAAAGAGCTGCACAGCAGCGAAAAATGGCCCGCATTCCTGCAAACCGCCGTTGAGAAGAAACGCACTATCGTGATCTGCGGTGAAACCGGGTCGGGGAAAACGGTACTCACGCGCGCGCTGTTAAAATCGCTACATAAAGACGAGCGTGTAATTATTTTAGAGGACGTTCACGAAGTCACGGTCGATCACGTTGTAGAAGCCGTTTATATGATGTACGGCGATGCAGGAAAGATCGGCCGCGTCAGCGCCACTGATGCCCTGCGAGCCTGTATGCGTCTGACACCGGGCCGTATCATCATGACTGAGCTTAGGGATGATGCTGCGTGGGATTATCTTAAAGCACTTAATACCGGCCATCCAGGCGGTGTTATGTCAACGCACGCTAACTCTGCGCGCGATGCCTTTAACCGTATTGGGCTGCTTATCAAAGCGACCCCTATCGGCCGTATGCTCGATATGAGCGATATTATGCGAATGCTCTACTCCACCATTGACGTTGTGGTGCATATGGAAAAGCGGAAAATCAAAGAAATTTATTTTGACCCTGAATATAAAATGCAGTGTGTGAACGGGAGCCTGTAATGAAAAACTTAGCAACCTGGCTTCTGGCCGCAGCATTTACGACAGCCGCCCTGCCCGCCTTTGCGGTGGAACCATCCGTTCAGGTTGGCTACTCGCCTGAAGGAAGCGCCCGCGTTCTCGTCCTGAGCGCCATTGACTCCGCAAAAACCTCGATACGGATGATGGCTTATTCTTTTACCGCCCCGGATATTATGAAGGCACTGGTAGCAGCCAAAAAACGGGGAGTTGATGTGAAAATCGTAATTGATGAAAGGGGCAATACGGGGCGCGCCAGCATTGCGGCCATGAACTACATAGCGAACAGCGGCATCCCTTTGCGTACTGACAGTGATTTCCCTATCCAGCATGACAAGGTGATCATCGTGGATAATGTGACCGTTGAAACTGGCAGCTTTAATTTCACCAAAGCGGCCGAAACGAAAAACTCGGAGAATGCGGTGGTGATCTGGAACATGCCTAAGCTCGCTGAATCATTCCTCGAACACTGGCAAGACCGCTGGAATCGGGGGAGAGACTACCGTTCCAGCTACTGAATACTGACCGCCGAAAGGCGGTTTTTTTTGTTCAAAGAAACTGATCTCAGTATCGCGCACGGGGCAGCTGGCCAACGTCGCCGGCATCGCGCCGGCAAAAATCGAAAAACAGAAATATCAGCAAGATAGCTTAAACAGGTGTCGGGAAATTTCGTTGAGATATTTTGAAGGAATCACAGTGTAAGCAGGCGGCCTATTTCAAAAAAGGCGGCTGTACGGTAGTCACTGACTCTCTCGCAGATCTTCCCGCTCATGTACCAGTAATACCCGTCAGTGCTGACAATATCGAGCAAATACCGCATATCATAAACCGTATCGGGTATTACCTCACCCTCACCGGCCAGAACGCCGCTGGCAATAGAATGGTTCCCTCCTCGTACAAAGCCTATCCGCCAGGGCAACCACAAAGTAACGCGGTGGTTAATATCCTGTACCCACGGATTGCCCTTAGCGCTGCCTATATGGGGTCTGAGGTCCAACCATGCGAAAAACCACGTTAAGAAAGCAACCTTCTGAAAAGGCGACGTTTATCAGTTTTTTTTCCGGCCATAAAGGGGGCGGAAATTATTCCCTGCACGGGTATTCGCAAGGATTTCGGTAGTGCTCTGGCTCTGCCCCCCATAACCTGGCGGACAGAGCATGATTGGGAAAGCGGTACCCTCACGGCAGAAACGATTGACGCAGGCTATATTTCTATTATTCTGGAAATATAGATAAAGGAGGTATTATGGATTTAAACACTGCTGCAAACGCACTTCGAGAACTGGGCCACCCGACACGTCTCAGCATATACCGGGAGCTGGTCAGGGCGGGTCATGAAGGCCTGCCGGTTGGCGAACTGCAGAAGCACCTTGAGATTCCTGCCTCCACGCTCAGCCATCATCTTTCAGCGCTGATATCCGCTGGACGGCACTGTTGCAAATAGTCGGTGGTGATAAACTTATCATCCCCTTTTGCTGATGGAGCTGCACATGAACCCATTCAAAGGCCGGCATTTTCAGCGTGACATCATTCTGTGGGCCGTACGCTGGTACTGCAAATACGGCATCAGTTACCGTGAGCTGCAGGAGATGCTGGCTGAACGCGGAGTGAATGTCGATCACTCCACGATTTACCGCTGGGTTCAGCGTTATGCGCCTGAAATGGAAAAACGGCTGCGCTGGTACTGGCGTAACCCTTCCGATCTTTGCCCGTGGCACATGGATGAAACCTACGTGAAGGTCAATGGCCGCTGGGCGTATCTGTACCGGGCCGTCGACAGCCGGGGCCGCACTGTCGATTTTTATCTCTCCTCCCGTCGTAACAGCAAAGCTGCATACCGGTTTCTGGGTAAAATCCTCAACAACGTGAAGAAGTGGCAGATCCCGCGATTCATCAACACGGATAAAGCGCCCGCCTATGGTCGCGCGCTTGCTCTGCTCAAACGCGAAGGCCGGTGCCCGTCTGACGTTGAACACCGACAGATTAAGTACCGGAACAACGTGATTGAATGCGATCATGGCAAACTGAAACGGATAATCGGCGCCACGCTGGGATTTAAATCCATGAAGACGGCTTACGCCACCATCAAAGGTATTGAGGTGATGCGTGCACTACGCAAAGGCCAGGCCTCAGCATTTTATTATGGTGATCCCCTGGGCGAAATGCGCCTGGTAAGCAGAGTTTTTGAAATGTAAGGCCTTTGAATAAGACAAAAGGCTGCCTCATCGCTAACTTTGCAACAGTGCCGGGCAGGGTAGTACCGTTGGCCCGGCGTTCGATAGTACCGTCCGGATACTGCCAGATATCGGCGTCCAGGGAGATGTCCTGAAGCGCGGTGTCCGGAATTTCAGGTTTGTGTCTCTACAAAGACTAACTATCAGAAAAACTCATCGAGCATCAAATGAAACTGCAATTTATTCATATCAGGATTATCAATACCATATTTTTGAAAAAGCCGTTTCTGTAATGAAGGAGAAAACTCACCGAGGCAGTTCCATAGGATGGCAAGATCCTGGTATCGGTCTGCGATTCCGACTCGTCCAACATCAATACAACCTATTAATTTCCCCTCGTCAAAAATAAGGTTATCAAGTGAGAAATCACCATGAGTGACGACTGAATCCGGTGAGAATGGCAAAAGCTTATGCATTTCTTTCCAGACTTGTTCAACAGGCCAGCCATTACGCTCGTCATCAAAATCACTAGCATCAACCAAACCGTTATTCATTCGTGATTGCGCCTGAGCGAGACGAAATACGCGATCGCTGTTAAAAGGACAATTACAAACAGGAATCGAATGCAACCGGCGCAGGAACACTGCCAGCGCATCAACAATATTTTCACCTGAATCAGGATATTCTTCTAATACCTGGAATGCTGTTTTCCCGGGGATCGCAGTGGTGAGTAACCATGCATCATCAGGAGTACGGATAAAATGCTTGATGGTCGGAAGAGGCATAAATGCCGTCAGCCAGTTTAGTCTGACCATCTCATCTGTAACATCATTGGCAACGCTACCTTTGCCATGTTTCAGAAACAACTCTGGCGCATTGGGCTTCCCATACAATCGATAGATTGTCGCACCTGATTGCCCGACATTATCGCGAGCCCATCTATACCCATATAAATCAGCATCCAGGTTGGAATTTAATCGCGGCCTCGAGCAAGACGTTTCCCGTTGAATATGGCTCATAACACCCCTTGTATTACTGTTTATGTAAGCAGACAGTTTTATTGTTCATGATGATATATTTTTATCGGCACTGTTGCAAAGTTAGCGATGAGGCAGCCTTTTGTCTTATTCAAAGGCCTTACATTTCAAAAACTCTGCTTACCAGGCGCATTTCGCCCAGGGGATCACCATAATAAAATGCTGAGGCCTGGCCTTTGCGTAGTGCACGCATCACCTCAATACCTTTGATGGTGGCGTAAGCCGTCTTCATGGATTTAAATCCCAGCGTGGCGCCGATTATCCGTTTCAGTTTGCCATGATCGCATTCAATCACGTTGTTCCGGTACTTAATCTGTCGGTGTTCAACGTCAGACGGGCACCGGCCTTCGCGTTTGAGCAGAGCAAGCGCGCGACCATAGGCGGGCGCTTTATCCGTGTTGATGAATCGCGGGATCTGCCACTTCTTCACGTTGTTGAGGATTTTACCCAGAAACCGGTATGCAGCTTTGCTGTTACGACGGGAGGAGAGATAAAAATCGACAGTGCGGCCCCGGCTGTCGACGGCCCGGTACAGATACGCCCAGCGGCCATTGACCTTCACGTAGGTTTCATCCATGTGCCACGGGCAAAGATCGGAAGGGTTACGCCAGTACCAGCGCAGCCGTTTTTCCATTTCAGGCGCATAACGCTGAACCCAGCGGTAAATCGTGGAGTGATCGACATTCACTCCGCGTTCAGCCAGCATCTCCTGCAGCTCACGGTAACTGATGCCGTATTTGCAGTACCAGCGTACGGCCCACAGAATGATGTCACGCTGAAAATGCCGGCCTTTGAATGGGTTCATGTGCAGCTCCATCAGCAAAAGGGGATGATAAGTTTATCACCACCGACTATTTGCAACAGTGCCCTTTCTGCTATGCCATTGCTTTCCGGGCTTCGCACTGCTGTCGTACAAGGCTCCAGTCCCAGCAACCGGGCGAACGCCGGCACTGTTGGCAACTGCCTTCCGAAGCGTTTTTCCACCGCACCCAGCATGGCATCCTGCACCGTTTCTTTGTCATAGCCTCCGGTGCTCGCTGCCCAGTCAATGATCTCCCTGTCGCAGCAGTCCTGCGCGAAGGTCACCCGCAGCTTTTCGCCATTATCACAGCGGAACTCAAAGCCATCTGAGCACCAGCGCCGGTTACTTTCCGCTACTGCTACGCGCCCCTTATGGGCCCGCTTACGGCAAGGATCAGCGGGTTTACGTTCAAGAAGCAGATTATGCGTTCTCATAATGCGATACACCCGCTTTGCATTAACCACAGGCAGGCCGTCCCGCTCCGACTCCCGTCGCAGCAGCGCCCACACACGGCGATAACCATACGTCGGCAGGTCAGCCACCGCCATGTTTATCCGGGACAATACGGTGGTATCGTCAGAACGGGGCTGCCGTCTGCGATCCTGTCAGTCAGATGGCCGGTGAACCCGAATGCTCAACTGCGCACGCGACACGCCAAGACTTCTGCAAACGTCGCTTATTCGTCGTTCCCAGGCAACGAGGGCGCATGCGCAATCCATTTTTTTGCCCGGCCGAACTCCACGGCCTCTTAGAGTATCTCGGCTTCCATCGTCTTTTTGCCCAGAAGGCGCTGGAGTTCGCGAATTTGCTTATTGGCGGCAGCGAGTTCGGAGGCCGGCACCACTTCCTCGCCCGATGCAACAGCCGTCAGTGAACCGTCTTAATATTGCTTGCGCCATTTGAATATCTGGTTTGCATTGATGCCATGCAGGCGCGCGACATGAGACACGGTCATACCGGGCTCCATAGTCTGCTGAATAATGGCAATTTTTTCCTGCGGTGTACGACGCCGACGCCGCTCAGGTCCTGATAACACTTCAACCATCTTATCGTTCTGACTGGTATTAAACATAGTTCCAAGACTACCTCTTATTTTAAGAGAGTCGAAGTGTCTGGTGATCTATGGGGCCAGTCTAGCCCTCTTCCAAGTGTAGGGAGATATAGTCAAAGTTTGCTTCTCCGCCGATGAGTCCGCCCTGCGTCGGATAGTCCGATTTTTTACCGGCGAAGCACGGCTCTCCTAACCCTATCTAAAGCGAATAACTTTTTTCAACAGGGCCGCGTGCCAATGCAAGAGCGATAGGCGCTCTACGCGCCAATTTGACCACTTAAAACAGGTAAATTGAGGGGTTGTAATGTGTTGATGTAACAGGCTTTTATTTTAATGTCTTGGCATATGTATATATGGTAGTCTAGCCCTCCTTTCAACAAGGAGTACTCATGGAAACCTACAATCATACATATCGGCACCACAACTTTTCACATAAAGACTTAAGTGATCTCACCTTCACCGCTTGCACATTCATTCGCAGCGACTTTCGACGTGCTAACTTGCGTGATACGACATTCGTCAACTGCAAGTTCATTGAACAGGGTGATATCGAAGGCTGCCACTTTGATGTCGCAGATCTTCGTGATGCAAGTTTCCAACAATGCCAACTTGCGATGGCAAACTTCAGTAATGCCAATTGCTACGGTATAGAGTTCCGTGCGTGTGATTTAAAAGGTGCCAACTTTTCCCGAACAAACTTTGCCCATCAAGTGAGTAATCGTATGTACTTTTGCTCAGCATTTATTTCTGGATGTAATCTTTCCTATGCCAATATGGAGAGGGTTTGTTTAGAAAAATGTGAGTTGTTTGAAAATCGCTGGATAGGAACGAACCTAGCGGGTGCATCACTGAAAGAGTCAGACTTAAGTCGAGGTGTTTTTTCCGAAGATGTCTGGGGGCAATTTAGCCTACAGGGTGCCAATTTATGCCACGCCGAACTCGACGGTTTAGATCCCCGCAAAGTCGATACATCAGGTATCAAAATTGCAGCCTGGCAGCAAGAACTGATTCTCGAAGCACTGGGTATTGTTGTTTATCCTGACTAATTGCTTTGATGTGTGATTTTAAACGCTCAAATTTATAAAACGAATAATATTGTCAACCTTGCAATAATAGACATAGGGACAACCATGTATAAATTTTTACCCTCAGGCGTCTTCACAATAGAGCCATATAGCAGTGGGTCACTTAATGGGCTTAATTTTTCCATTAAAGATAATATTAATATTGCTCAGTATAAAACATCATATGGTAGCCCATCTTGGCAAGTAAACATAAGGCTGCCATTTATAAGGCACTGTTGCAAAAATGTGGAGGTGATAGGGGTACTACGCCGGAACCCCAGATTTTTCCGTCCGTTCAAATTATCCACGGTTGAGCAGCTTGATCCCGTCCGCCCGCAGTTGACCAACAGGGGAAATATGCCTGTACAAAGTTTGCCGGGTTATCCCAAGTTCCTGGCATAGCGTACTGACCTTTGTTTCTGATTGTCCCATTGATGCCATTGCCAGTCGCAGTTTGACTGGCGTCATTTTATAAGGTCGGCCGCCGTTCCGCCCACGGGCTCTTGCTGATGCCAGACCTGCAGTCGTTCTTTCAGCAATCAGTTCGCGCTCAAACTCCGCCAGTGCGGCAAAGATACCGAAGACAAGCTTGCCAGCGGCCGTTGTTGTGTCGATAGTCGCCCCGTGACCGGTCAGCACTTTCAGACCGGTCCCCCTCGCGGTCAGGTCGTGCGCTGTATTAATGAGATGACGAAGATCACGACCGAGGCGGTCCAGCTTCCATACGACCAGCGTGTCTCCGGGTCGTAGTGCTTTCAGACAGGCTGTAAGTCCAGGACGCTCTTCTCGTTTGCCCGATGCCCGGTCCTCATAAAAATGTGCGGCATCAACACCTGCGGCGATCAGTGCATCACGTTGTAAATCATTCGTCTGCGAACCATCCGCTTTTGACATCCGATTATATCCGATGAACATATTTCCTCTGTCACATATACGTTCGATTATGTGACATTCTGATTTGGGTACCATAATCTGTCAACGGTAGTCACATTACCCGTAATTTAAATTATGACACGTAAAGGTTCTATGTTAATGATAATGTGACAAGCGCGTTTAAATAGGCATAAGGATCAGAGATGCCTACTAAAAATAAGCTCCTCAGTATTCTTTCGGACGCCGAGCAGGAAGCGCTCTATGGTCTACCTGATTTCGATGATGCACAGCGGCTGGAGTTTCTGGCGCTGAATGAATATGAACTGGCGCTGGCCTGCAGTCGCCGGGGGCTTCACGCTCAAATTTAGGCACTGTTGCAAAGTTAGCGATGAGGCAGCCTTTTGTCTTATTCAAAGGCCTTACATTTCAAAAACTCTGCTTACCAGGCGCATTTCGCCCAGGGGATCACCATAATAAAATGCTGAGGCCTGGCCTTTGCGTAGTGCACGCATCACCTCAATACCTTTGATGGTGGCGTAAGCCGTCTTCATGGATTTAAATCCCAGCGTGGCGCCGATTATCCGTTTCAGTTTGCCATGATCGCATTCAATCACGTTGTTCCGGTACTTAATCTGTCGGTGTTCAACGTCAGACGGGCACCGGCCTTCGCGTTTGAGCAGAGCAAGCGCGCGACCATAGGCGGGCGCTTTATCCGTGTTGATGAATCGCGGGATCTGCCACTTCTTCACGTTGTTGAGGATTTTACCCAGAAACCGGTATGCAGCTTTGCTGTTACGACGGGAGGAGAGATAAAAATCGACAGTGCGGCCCCGGCTGTCGACGGCCCGGTACAGATACGCCCAGCGGCCATTGACCTTCACGTAGGTTTCATCCATGTGCCACGGGCAAAGATCGGAAGGGTTACGCCAGTACCAGCGCAGCCGTTTTTCCATTTCAGGCGCATAACGCTGAACCCAGCGGTAAATCGTGGAGTGATCGACATTCACTCCGCGTTCAGCCAGCATCTCCTGCAGCTCACGGTAACTGATGCCGTATTTGCAGTACCAGCGTACGGCCCACAGAATGATGTCACGCTGAAAATGCCGGCCTTTGAATGGGTTCATGTGCAGCTCCATCAGCAAAAGGGGATGATAAGTTTATCACCACCGACTATTTGCAACAGTGCCAGGAAGACGACCTGTTCGCGATCCTCGGCTGATCGCGCGTCGCTCCCACACATTTCTCATCCGAATAATTTTTCGAGGTAATTCGCAATGGCTGCCAAGGACATTCGTTTCGGCGAAGACGCGCGCTCCAAGATGGTGCGCGGCGTCAACGTGCTCGCCAACGCCGTGAAGGCGACCCTCGGCCCGAAGGGCCGCAACGTCGTGCTGCAGAAGAGCTACGGCGCGCCGACCATCACCAAGGACGGCGTCTCCGTCGCCAAGGAAATCGAACTGGCTGACGCGTTCGAGAACATGGGCGCGCAGATGGTGAAGGAAGTCGCTTCCAAGACCTCCGACAACGCCGGCGACGGCACCACCACCGCCACCGTGCTGGCGCAGGCGTTCATCCGCGAGGGCATGAAGGCGGTCGCCGCCGGCATGAACCCGATGGACCTGAAGCGCGGCATCGACCAGGCGGTGAAGGCCGCGGTCGGCGAACTGAAGTCGCTGTCCAAGCCGTCGTCGACCAGCAAGGAAATCGCCCAGGTCGGCGCGATCTCCGCGAACTCGGATGCCAACATCGGCGACCTGATCGCGCAGGCGATGGACAAGGTCGGCAAGGAAGGCGTGATCACGGTCGAGGAAGGCAGCGGCCTGGACAACGAACTCGACGTGGTCGAGGGCATGCAGTTCGACCGCGGCTACCTGAGCCCGTACTTCGTCAACAACCAGCAGTCGATGTCGGCCGACCTGGATGATCCCTTCATCCTGCTGTACGACAAGAAGATCTCCAACGTGCGCGACCTGCTGCCCGTCCTCGAGGGCGTGGCCAAGGCCGGCAAGCCGCTGCTGATCGTGGCGGAGGAAGTCGAAGGCGAAGCGCTGGCGACCCTGGTGGTCAACACCATCCGCGGCATCGTCAAGGTCTGCGCGGTGAAGGCCCCGGGCTTCGGCGACCGTCGCAAGGCGATGCTGGAAGACATGGCGATCCTGACCGGCGGCGTGGTGATTTCCGAGGAAGTCGGCCTGTCGCTGGAGAAGGCCACCATCAAGGACCTCGGCCGCGCCAAGAAGATCCAGGTGTCGAAGGAAAACACCACCATCATCGATGGCGCCGGCGAAGGCGCGGGCATCGAGGCGCGCATCAAGCAGATCAAGGCGCAGATC
Organism: Proteus vulgaris; assembly: GCF_033708015.1. NCBI lineage: Bacteria > Pseudomonadati > Pseudomonadota > Gammaproteobacteria > Enterobacterales > Morganellaceae > Proteus > Proteus vulgaris. Next base: position 37,663 of record NZ_CP137921.1, read on the forward strand.
GAGGAGACCTCCTCCGACTACGACCGCGAGAAGCTGCAGGAGCGCGTGGCCAAGCTGGCCGGCGGCGTTGCGGTGATCAAGGTCGGTGCCGCCACCGAAGTCGAGATGAAGGAAAAGAAGGCGCGCGTCGAAGACGCCCTGCACGCGACCCGTGCGGCCGTCGAGGAAGGCATCGTCCCGGGCGGCGGCGTCGCCCTGATCCGTGCCAAGGCGGCGATCGCCGGCATCAAGGGCGTGAACGAAGACCAGAACCACGGCATCCAGATCGCCCTGCGCGCGATGGAAGCCCCGCTGCGCGAGATCGTGACCAATGCCGGCGATGAGCCGTCGGTCATCCTCAACCGCGTGGTCGAAGGTTCGGGTGCGTTCGGCTACAACGCCGCCAACGGCGAGTTCGGCGACATGATCGAGTTCGGCATCCTGGACCCGACCAAGGTCACCCGCACCGCGCTGCAGAACGCCGCGTCGATCGCGGGCCTGATGATCACCACCGAAGCGATGGTGGCCGAGGCCCCGAAGAAGGACGAGCCGGCGATGCCGGCCGGCGGCGGCATGGGCGGCATGGGCGGCATGGATTTCTAAGCCCCGCGATCCATCAAGCAAGACCACAAAGCCCGGCCTCGTGCCGGGCTTTGTGCGTTCTGGCGTCCGAGGCGGGAGACTTCCTACCCGCCCCGCGGCAATGTCTGACGCGAAGATCAGAAAACGCCGATATGAACGCGTGCTCGCGGGCGCAACCCTGAGCAGCCGTCCCTGCAACGGAGCGCTGCGTGCCGCGCCTGACCGCACCCCGGCGGCAGGCCGAGGTGTGCGCGCCACTGCCGGCCGCCCACGCCGCTGCGCGTTACGCGCGCCACCTGCCCGAGCGCACGCTGCTGTACGCGCTAGTGCAGGCGCACTACCCGGACTTCATCGCGCGTCTTGAGGCCGAAGACCGCCCGCTGCCCGAGTATGTGCGCGAGGAGTTCGAGACCTACCTGCGCTGCGGCGTGCTCGAGCACGGCTTCCTGCGCGTGGTCTGCGAGCACTGTCGTGCCGAGAGGCTGGTGGCGTATTCCTGCAAGAAGCGCGGGCTGTGCCCGAGCTGCGGCGCACGGCGCATGGCCGAGTCGGCGCGGCATCTGGTGGACGAGGTGTTCGGCCCGCGGCCGGTGCGGCAATGGGTGCTGAGTTTCCCGTACCCGTTGCGCTTCCTGTTCGCCAGCAAGCCTGAGGCGATCGGCCCGGTGCTGGGCATCGTGCATCGTGTGATCGCCGGTTGGCTTGCCGATCAGGCCGGCGTGCCGCGGGATACGGCGCAATGCGGCGTGGTGACCCTGATCCAGCGCTTCGGCAGCGCGCTGAATCTCAACATCCACTTCCACATGCTGTGGCTCGACGGCGTGTACGAGGACACCACCGAGCGTCCGCAGCGCAAGCCGCGCCTGCACCGCACCCGTGCGCCCACATCGGCGCAACTGACGGAACTGGCCAACACCATCGCGCATCGCGTGTGCCGGCACCTGTCGCGCCGCGGCTGGCTCGAAGGCGAAGACGAATCCGTGTTCCTGTCCGACAGCGCGGGTAGCGACGACGGCATGGATGGGCTGCGGATGAGTTCGATGACCTACCGCATCGCCACCGGTCGCGACGCTGGCCGCAAGGTCGTCACGCTGCAAACGCTGCCTGGCGACGCCGGTCCGCTGGAGGGCGACGCCGGCAAGGTCGGCGGCTTCTCGCTGCATGCCGGCGTGGCCGCGGAAGCACACGAAAGCCACAAGCTCGAAAAGCTGTGCCGCTACATCACGCGCCCGGCGATCAGCGAGCAGCGGCTATCGATCTCGCCACAGGGCAGGGTGCGTTACCAGCTCAAGACGCCGTGGCGCAATGGCACCACGCATGTCGAATGGGATGCGGTGGACTTCATCGCCAAGCTGGCGGCACTGGTCCCGCCGCCACGCGCGCATCTCACCCGCTTCCACGGCGTATTCGCCCCGAATGCAAACCTGCGCGCGCAGCTGACGCCCTCGGGGCGCGGCAGGCGGCCTGCGGGCGATGCGGCGCCAGTGGACGTCAGCGCCCACGACGAGCCGCGCAGCCCCGAGCAGAAGCGCCGTGCGATGAGCTGGGCGCAACGGCTCAAGCGGGTCTTTTCCATCGACATCACCACCTGCGCCCACTGCGGCGGCGCGGTGCGGATCGTCGCCAGCATCGAAGACCCCAAGGCCATTCGCGCCATCCTCGCCCACTTCGAGAAACACGGCGCGCTGGAGCAAGCGCACTACCGGCCCGCAGCGCGCGCCCCGCCGCCCGCCGCGTGATGAGGCGCCGGCCACACAGCCGGCAGCCAAGCCAGAGTCCGATCCGATGCGGCCACGACCCCGCAGGGCTGCGCTCGGCCCTGTGCCGGGATTCGGTGAGAAATGGCTACGCACTGAGCCGCTGCGTGGCCCCGCGATGTCGAAAACCCACGCATGAACCCCCGATCTGTGCCCGATCTGTGCCCAAAGCGGCGCTTGCGCGGCCGCTTCCTACCCGCCAGACTCGCCAAAAAGGGCGGTTGAACTTCCTATACCCATATCCCACTTTAGGTTTGGCAGCACCTTTTCAATCAGGTGGTTGTTTACACCAATCCAGCTATTGGCCAATTGAATATTGGTTTCGTCTACTTTTTTTGATTTTTTAAACAGCTTGGTAAAACCGAGTGCCAAAACAGGGGGACCATGTAAAAACGTGCTTCCTGTAATGACTGAACCAACTGTGAGTCCTTTACTGACTTTTTGCAATAAGGATGCTTTTTTATGAGCAGTAGACATAAATCTAACCTTGAGTGTAGAGATTTAAAAAAATGTTCCAACTATAAACAACGGAAATTGAAATACAATTGTATATTTGAAGATGTTGACATTTTTTATGGATTTACCCATTTTCTGCAATTTTAATCCACTTTATCATAAGTGAAGCATTGGTATTTGGTGTATAAAGTTCTTAAAAACTTTTATTGAAACATATATCTCATGTTTTTAGAAATCCGATAAATTGAAAACAATGGAGGGCAGAGTAAAACTTGAAGTGCGACATAAACCACCTAATTAATTTAAAGGGTTTATGGAGTATATAAAATTGTCATACCATCATCTTAACTTTGAAGATCGTACTGCATTAATGCTTGAGTCAAGAAAAGAAGGCTTTTCAGCCAGAAAATTTGCTGAACTCATTAAAAGACATCCTAGTACGATCTATCGTGAGCTTAAAAGAAATAGCATCAATGACGTTTATCAAGCTCAATATGCTTCTGATAACACTTTTGCTAGACGTAGACGTGGTCACAGAAAACTCAAAATCGATTCAATCCTCTGGAAATTTATTGTTGAAGCGATCCGTTGTTTATGGTCTCCTCAGCAAATAGCAAAGCGTTTAAAGACATTTCCTGATTTGGATCAAACAATGAATGTAAGCCATACAACGATTTATTCAACGATACGAGCATTACCCAAGGGTGAGTTGAAAAAAGACTTATTATCCTGTCTACGTCATGAAAATAAAAAGCGAAAAGCTAACGGTGAACCTAAAAAAGATTCTATATTACAGGATATTAAAACTATTCATGAGCGCCCAGCCGAAGTTCAAGAAAGAAAAATACCGGGTCATTGGGAAGCTGATTTAATTAAAGGTAAAGACAATAAAAGTTCGATAGCAACACTTATTGAACGAAATACACGGCTCTGTATCTTGGCAACATTACCTGATGCAAAGGCAGAATCAGTGCGCAAGGCTTTAACTGAAGCTCTGAAATATTTACCTGCAGAACTGCGTAAAACGTTGACCTATGACCGTGGACGTGAGATGTCAGAACATAAAATACTCGAAGAAGATTTAGGCATAGATGTATATTTCTGTGACCCACATTCACCCTGGCAAAAAGGCACATGCGAAAATATGAATGGTTTAATTAGGCAATATTTACCTAAAGGGATTGATTTAAATCAGGCAGATCAGCATTATTTAAATCAAGTTGCCATGTCACTGAATACTCGTCCTAGGGAAGGTGCGAATAAGCGGGGAAATTCTTCTCGGCTGACTCAGTCATTTCATTTTTTCCTGTTTGAGCCGTTTTTTCTCCCGTAAATGCCTTGAATCAGCCCATTTAGACCGTTTCTTCGCCATTTCAGGCGTTATTCCCAGTTTTTAGTGCGATCTCTCCCACTGACGTATCATCTGGTCCACCCGAAACAGGTTGGCCAGGGTGAATAACATCGCTAGTTGGTTATCGTTTTTCAGCAGCCCCTTGTATCTGGCTTTCACGAAGCCGAACTGCCGCTTGATGATGCGAAACGGGTGCTCCACCTTGGCACGGATGCTGGCTTTCATGTATTCGATGTTGATGGCCGTTTTGTTCTTGCGCGGATGCTGCTTCAAGGTTTTTACCTTGCCGGGACGCTCGGCGATCAGCCAGTCCACATCCACCTCGGCCAGCTCCTCGCGCTGTGGCGCTCCTTGGTAGCCGGCATCGGCTGAGACAAATTGCTCCTCTCCATGAAGCAGATTACCCAGCTGATTGAGGTCATGCTCGTTGGCCGCGGTGGTGACTAGGCTGTGGGTCAGGCCACTCTTGGCATCGACACCAATGTGGGCCTTCATGCCAAAGTGCCACTGATTGCCTTTCTTGGTCTGATGCATCTCCGGATCGCGTTGCTGCTCTTTGTTCTTGGTCGAGCTGGGTGCCTCAATAATGGTGGCATCGACCAAGGTGCCTTGAGTCATCATGACGCCTGCTTCGGCCAGCCAGCGATTGATGGTCTTGAACAATTGGCGGGCCAGTTGATGCTGCTCCAGCAGGTGGCGGAAATTCATGATGGTGGTGCGGTCCGGCAAGGCGCTATCCAGGGATAACCGGGCAAACAGACGGATGGAGGCGATTTCGTACAGAGCATCTTCCATCGCGCCATCGCTCAGGTTGTACCAATGCTGCATGCAGTGAATGCGTAGCATGGTTTCCAGCGGATAAGGTCGCCGGCCATTACCAGCCTTGGGATAAAACGGCTCGATGACTTCCACCATGTTTTGCCATGGCAGAATCTGCTCCATGCGGGAGAGGAAAATCTCTTTTCTGGTCTGACGGCGCTTACTGCTGAATTCACTGTCGGCGAAGGTGAGCTGATGACTCATGATGAACCCTGTTTCATGGCTCCAGATGACAAACATGATCTCATATCAGGGACTTGTTCGCACCTTCCCTAGAAAGGCGTTAGATTGGCTTACACCATTAGAGAAATTTGCTCAGCTTGTTGATTATCATATGGCTTTTGAAACTGTCGCACCTCATGTTTGAATTCGCCCCATATTTTTGCTACAGTGAACCAAATTAAGATCATCTATTTACTAGGCCTCGCATTTGCGGGGTTTTTAATGCTGAATAAAAGGAAAACTTGATGGAATTGCCCAATATTATGCACCCGGTCGCGAAGCTGAGCACCGCATTAGCCGCTGCATTGATGCTGAGCGGGTGCATGCCCGGTGAAATCCGCCCGACGATTGGCCAGCAAATGGAAACTGGCGACCAACGGTTTGGCGATCTGGTTTTCCGCCAGCTCGCACCGAATGTCTGGCAGCACACTTCCTATCTCGACATGCCGGGTTTCGGGGCAGTCGCTTCCAACGGTTTGATCGTCAGGGATGGCGGCCGCGTGCTGGTGGTCGATACCGCCTGGACCGATGACCAGACCGCCCAGATCCTCAACTGGATCAAGCAGGAGATCAACCTGCCGGTCGCGCTGGCGGTGGTGACTCACGCGCATCAGGACAAGATGGGCGGTATGGACGCGCTGCATGCGGCGGGGATTGCGACTTATGCCAATGCGTTGTCGAACCAGCTTGCCCCGCAAGAGGGGATGGTTGCGGCGCAACACAGCCTGACTTTCGCCGCCAATGGCTGGGTCGAACCAGCAACCGCGCCCAACTTTGGCCCGCTCAAGGTATTTTACCCCGGCCCCGGCCACACCAGTGACAATATCACCGTTGGGATCGACGGCACCGACATCGCTTTTGGTGGCTGCCTGATCAAGGACAGCAAGGCCAAGTCGCTCGGCAATCTCGGTGATGCCGACACTGAGCACTACGCCGCGTCAGCGCGCGCGTTTGGTGCGGCGTTCCCCAAGGCCAGCATGATCGTGATGAGCCATTCCGCCCCCGATAGCCGCGCCGCAATCACTCATACGGCCCGCATGGCCGACAAGCTGCGCTGAGCCATGGCTGACCACGTCACCCCCAATCTGCCATCGCGCGATTTCGATGTGACAGAGGCGTTTTATGCGAAGCTGGGCTTTGCGACGAGTTGGAAGGATCGCGGCTGGATGATCCTGCAGCGCGGCGGTTTGCAGCTCGAATTCTTCCCCTATCCTGACCTCGACCCAGCTACGAGCTCGTTCGGCTGTTGCCTGCGGTTGGATGATCTCGATGCCATGGTGGCATTGGTGAACGCGGCGGGAGCCGAGGAAAAAAGCACCGGCTGGCCGCGCTTCAAAGCTCCGCAACTGGAGGCGAGCGGCCTGAGGATCGGCTACCTGATCGATCCCGACTGCACGCTGGTGCGGCTGATCCAGAACCCCGACTGACCGCATGCCCGCGAAAATCAAGATTTGCGGGATCAGCACACCCGAGGCGCTCGATGCGACCATCGCGGCGCGGGCGGACTATGCCGGGTTGGTGTTCTATCCAGCGTCGCCCCGTGCGGTTACGTCGAATGTCGCGGGCGCTTTGACATCGCGCGCAGCTGGCCAGATCGCCATGGTCGGTTTGTTCGTCGATGCGGATGATGCTGTCATCGCCGACGCACTGGTGGCAGCCAAGCTGAACGCGCTGCAGCTGCACGGTTCGGAATCGCCCGAACGCGTGGCCCAGTTGCGCGCGCGGTTTGGCAAGCCGGTGTGGAAGGCGCTGCCCGTCGCCAGCGCCAGCGATGTCGCACGCGCCGCAGCCTATGCCGGGGCGGCGGACTTGATCTTGTTCGACGCCAAGACCCCCAAAGGCGCGCTGCCCGGCGGCATGGGGTTGGCGTTCGACTGGTCGCTGCTGGCCGGATATCGCGGTGCCTTGCCGTGGGGGCTGGCAGGCGGGCTAAATCCGACGAATGTTGCCGAGGCGATTGCGCGCACCGGAGCGCCGCTGGTCGATACCTCCAGCGGCGTCGAAAGCGCGCCGGGCGTCAAGGATACCGACAAGATTACCAATTTCGCCTTTGCGGTGCGCTTGGCCTAAATCGCGTCGATCAATAGGCGTCGTTCAGCGCAAAGATCGGCTTGCGGGTGCGCCACTGCCCTCGGGTGAAGTCGGGAAAATCTAACGTGCGATTGCCCTCAGCAATCGATTGTTCCGACAGAGGCGTGATCGCGCTCCAGGCCAGCGCGTCGTAAATGTCGATTGGCATCGGGGCCTTGGCCTTCAGCGCCTCGACAAAAGCGTGGATCACGAACCAGTCCATCCCGCCATGCCCGGCCCCTGCCGCCAGATCGGCGTAGCGTTTCCATAGCGGGTGATCGTATTTCGCAAACCAGCCCTCGGCAGGCTCCCAGCGGTGCGGCTGTGGGCTCTTGCCCTCCAGATAGATCGACTTGTTGACGTCCATCCACAGCCCCTCGGTGCCTTGCACCCGAAAGCCGAGAGAATAGGGGCGCGGCAGCGAGGTGTCGTGGCACAGCATGATCGTTTCACCATTAGTGCAGCCGATCATGGTGTTGACCACATCACCCAGTGCGAATTTCACCTCGGCGTTGGGATGATCGGCAGAGCCGTTCTTGACGACATAATCATGCAGCCCGCGCGCCTTACAGCCGAAGCCGCCAGCGCCCGCTTCGCCCGGCAACGCGACCTTCAGGGTGCGGGTCTGCGGCGGGTAGCACACGCCGGCATCGGCGCAGCCCTGGTACTTCACGGTCAGGGTGGTCGCGCTCGCGCCGGCCGCGGGCGTGCCGGTGAGGGTGCCGAGCAATTCCTTGCGGTAGGTTTCGACGTCGCCGAAGAATTCGTCGCGGTAGGCCTTGCCCTTCAGCAGCGCCATGGTCGCGCCGGTGAAGGCGGCATCGGCCTTGACCGAGGTGCGGTGCCGGTACAGGTAATAGCCGTCGGCGATCCGCCAGCGCACCTCGATGCGGTCCGGCGCGGTGGCCTGCGCGGACAGGACGAAGACCTCGTCGACCGGCGGCAGTTCGAAGTCCTGGGCGACGGCCGAGGTCGCGGGCAGCGCAAGCAGCAGGGCGAGCCCGGCCAGCCAGCGGCGCAGGCGGATCGTGGATGCGGTCATTGGCTCAGTTTACCGGTCGGCTCTCGGCGGCCAGCCATTGCAGGTATTCGGGCAGGCCGGACGCGGCTTCGACCGCGAGCAGCTCCGGGAGTTCGTAGGGATGCAGTTGGCGCAGGCGTTCCTGCAGGGCGGGGTAGGCCTCGGCACTGGTCTTGACCAGCAGCAGGACCTCGGCCGCGGCCTCGACCTTGCGTTGCCAGCGATAGACCGAACGCAGGCCGGGCAGGAGGTTGACGCAGGCGGCCAGGCGCTCGGCCACCAGCGCGGTGGCGATGCGCTCGGCGCTGTCGGCGTCGGGACAGGTGCAGAAGCAGATCAGGGCGCTCACCGGCATAGGGTAGCGGCTGCCCCGATCCGGCGGGCCTGGCGGACATCCGCGTGCGGCCCTTGAAAGTCGGCGGGCCCGCCCCATCTCGGTGGCATGCCGGGTTCGCCCGGTTCTGTTGTCCGCGGTTTGGCACTCGCTTCGCGCGACTGCTAAAATCGCCGGGTTTTTCCACGTCAATCAACCATTTACCGAGGTTGCCATGTCCAATATCAAGCCGCTGCACGACCGCGTGGTCATCAAGCGCATGGAAGAAGAGAAGCTGTCCGCCGGCGGGATCGTGATCCCGGATTCGGCCACCGAGAAGCCGATCAAGGGCGAAGTCGTCGCCGTCGGCACCGGCAAGGTGCTGGACAACGGCCAGGTCCGCGCGCCGCAGGTCAAGGTCGGCGACAAGGTGCTGTTCGGCAAGTACAGCGGCACCGAAGTGAAGCTGGACGGCGTCGAGCTGCTGGTGGTGAAGGAAGACGGCACTGTTGCAAAGTTAGCGATGAGGCAGCCTTTTGTCTTATTCAAAGGCCTTACATTTCAAAAACTCTGCTTACCAGGCGCATTTCGCCCAGGGGATCACCATAATAAAATGCTGAGGCCTGGCCTTTGCGTAGTGCACGCATCACCTCAATACCTTTGATGGTGGCGTAAGCCGTCTTCATGGATTTAAATCCCAGCGTGGCGCCGATTATCCGTTTCAGTTTGCCATGATCGCATTCAATCACGTTGTTCCGGTACTTAATCTGTCGGTGTTCAACGTCAGACGGGCACCGGCCTTCGCGTTTGAGCAGAGCAAGCGCGCGACCATAGGCGGGCGCTTTATCCGTGTTGATGAATCGCGGGATCTGCCACTTCTTCACGTTGTTGAGGATTTTACCCAGAAACCGGTATGCAGCTTTGCTGTTACGACGGGAGGAGAGATAAAAATCGACAGTGCGGCCCCGGCTGTCGACGGCCCGGTACAGATACGCCCAGCGGCCATTGACCTTCACGTAGGTTTCATCCATGTGCCACGGGCAAAGATCGGAAGGGTTACGCCAGTACCAGCGCAGCCGTTTTTCCATTTCAGGCGCATAACGCTGAACCCAGCGGTAAATCGTGGAGTGATCGACATTCACTCCGCGTTCAGCCAGCATCTCCTGCAGCTCACGGTAACTGATGCCGTATTTGCAGTACCAGCGTACGGCCCACAGAATGATGTCACGCTGAAAATGCCGGCCTTTGAATGGGTTCATGTGCAGCTCCATCAGCAAAAGGGGATGATAAGTTTATCACCACCGACTATTTGCAACAGTGCCGTTTATTCTTCCTATACGTGCCGCGTTCCAGGCGGCGACTATGAGGGCTATGTCGATGCCCATGTGCGCCGGCTGGAGGCGCTACGCCGGGCCGGTATCGTCGAGCGGATCGACGCCGACCAATGGCGCATCCCCGATGATCTGGTCAGCCGTGCCGCCGCCCATGACGCCGGCCGAGACAGTCAGGCCAGCGTTCGCGTCCTTTCCCCGGTCGATCTGAACAAACAGATCGGATCGGACGGCGCGACCTGGCTGGACCGGCGGCTGATCCACGGCGAGACGGCCGACCTTGCGCCAACCGGCTTCGGGCAACAAGTCCGCGAAGCCATGGACCAGCGCCGCGAGCACCATATCGAACAGGGCGACGCCACCCGCAGCCGGGACAGCCGCGTCTTCTACCGGCGCAACCTTCTCGCCATCCTGCGGGAGCGCGAGGTAGCCGGCGTCGGATCGGATATGGCTTTGAGTAAGGGCCTGCCGTTCCGCGCCGCCACGGACGGCGAGAGCGTCAGCGGCAAGTTTACCGGAACCGTGCATCTATCGAGCGGCAAGTTCGCCGTGGTCGAGAAATCCCATGAGTTCACCCTTGTCCCGTGGCGGCCGATCATCGACCGCCAACTCGGCCGCGAGGTTATGGGCATCGTGCAGGGCGGGTCGGTGTCGTGGCAGTTAGGGCGGCAGAGGGGGCTGGAACGCTGAGTGCGCCCATGCCGCATTGCGAAGCAAAAGATAATCGGATAAAATGTAGCAATTCATATTCGTAAGCGTGGAGTAATCAGATGGGAAATTCCAAGTCAGCAGACAAGTAAGCCGCAACAACCAGTATTGTTGTTGCGGCGCTCTGTAAGGCTAGTCTCATCTGATTGCTGACGAGCAGACGTCGCCCGGTATTCCTTAATCGAGGGTTGATTCGTCATGACCACCACACGCCCCGCGTGGGCCTATACGCTGCCGGCAGCACTGCTGCTGATGGCTCCTTTCGACATCCTCGCTTCACTGGCGATGGATATTTATCTCCCTGTCGTTCCAGCGATGCCCGGCATCCTGAACACGACGCCCGCTATGATCCAACTCACGTTGAGCCTCTATATGGTGATGCTCGGCGTGGGCCAGGTGATTTTTGGTCCGCTCTCAGACAGAATCGGGCGACGGCCAATTCTACTTGCGGGCGCAACGGCTTTCGTCATTGCGTCTCTGGGAGCAGCTTGGTCTTCAACTGCACCGGCCTTTGTCGCTTTCCGTCTACTTCAAGCAGTGGGCGCGTCGGCCATGCTGGTGGCGACGTTCGCGACGGTTCGCGACGTTTATGCCAACCGTCCTGAGGGTGTCGTCATCTACGGCCTTTTCAGTTCGATGCTGGCGTTCGTGCCTGCGCTCGGCCCTATCGCCGGAGCATTGATCGGCGAGTTCTTGGGATGGCAGGCGATATTCATTACTTTGGCTATACTGGCGATGCTCGCACTCCTAAATGCGGGTTTCAGGTGGCACGAAACCCGCCCTCTGGATCAAGTCAAGACGCGCCGATCTGTCTTGCCGATCTTCGCGAGTCCGGCTTTTTGGGTTTACACTGTCGGCTTTAGCGCCGGTATGGGCACCTTCTTCGTCTTCTTCTCGACGGCTCCCCGTGTGCTCATAGGCCAAGCGGAATATTCCGAGATCGGATTCAGCTTTGCCTTCGCCACTGTCGCGCTTGTAATGATCGTGACAACCCGTTTCGCGAAGTCCTTTGTCGCCAGATGGGGCATCGCAGGATGCGTGGCGCGTGGGATGGCGTTGCTTGTTTGCGGAGCGGTCCTGTTGGGGATCGGCGAACTTTACGGCTCGCCGTCATTCCTCACCTTCATCCTACCGATGTGGGTTGTCGCGGTCGGTATTGTCTTCACGGTGTCCGTTACCGCGAACGGCGCTTTGGCAGAGTTCGACGACATCGCGGGATCAGCGGTCGCGTTCTACTTCTGCGTTCAAAGCCTGATAGTCAGCATTGTCGGGACATTGGCGGTGGCACTTTTAAACGGTGACACAGCGTGGCCCGTGATCTGTTACGCCACGGCGATGGCGGTACTGGTTTCGTTGGGGCTGGTGCTCCTTCGGCTCCGTGGGGCTGCCACCGAGAAGTCGCCAGTCGTCTAACCGACGACTGGTAGCAGGCCCGCTCCGATGCGGCGCACTAACCATCGAAACCTCGTGAATGTCGGTATCCTGTCTGGCAGGATACCGCTCATTTCCCTTGTTCAGTTCATCGCCGTCGCCGAGCATCTGAATTTTCGGCATGCGGCCAAGGCACTTGGTATCAGCCAGTCGAGCGTCAGCGCGCGTGTGAAAGCGCTGGAGGATAACCTTGGTGTCCTGCTATTTGAGCGCCATGCGCGGGGCGTTCGGCTAACAGACGCAGGCAGGCACTTCATGGAGCGTGTCACGGCGGGTGTCGATCAACTCGATCACGCAGTGAAGACCGCGGAGTGACGGGCACTGGCTGGCAATGTCTAGCAACGGCAGGCATTTCGGCTGAGGGTAAAAGAACTTTCCGCTAAGCGATAGACTGTATGTAAACACAGTATTGCAAGGACGCGGAACATGCCTCATGTGGCGGCCAGGACGGCCAGCCGGGATCGGGATACTGGTCGTTACCAGAGCCACCGACCCGAGCAAACCCTTCTCTATCAGATCGTTGACGAGTATTACCCGGCATTCGCTGCGCTTATGGCAGAGCAGGGAAAGGAATTGCCGGGCTATGTGCAACGGGAATTTGAAGAATTTCTCCAATGCGGGCGGCTGGAGCATGGCTTTCTACGGGTTCGCTGCGAGTCTTGCCACGCCGAGCACCTGGTCGCTTTCAGCTGTAAGCGTCGCGGTTTCTGCCCGAGCTGTGGGGCGCGGCGGATGGCCGAAAGTGCCGCCTTGCTGGTTGATGAAGTACTGCCTGAACAACCCATGCGTCAGTGGGTGTTGAGCTTCCCGTTTCAGCTGCGTTTCCTGTTTGCCAGCCGGCCCGAGATCATGGGGTGGGTGCTGGGCATCGTTTACCGCGTCATTGCCACGCACCTGGTCAAGAAAGCGGGCCATACCCACCAAGTGGCCAAGACGGGCGCGGTCACCCTGATCCAGCGTTTTGGATCGGCGCTCAATCTGAATGTTCACTTCCACATGCTGTTTCTCGACGGTGTGTATGTCGAGCAATCCCACGGCTCAGCGCGTTTCCGCTGGGTCAAGGCGCCGACCAGCCCAGAGCTCACCCAGCTGACGCACACCATCGCCCACCGGGTGGGTCGCTATCTGGAACGGCAAGGCCTGCTGGAACGGGATGTCGAAAACAGCTATCTGGCCTCGGATGCGGTGGATGACGACCCGATGACACCCCTGCTGGGGCACTCGATCACTTACCGTATCGCTGTCGGTTCACAGGCGGGGCGAAAGGTGTTCACTTTGCAAACTCTGCCGACCAGTGGTGATCCGTTCGGTGACGGGATTGGCAAGGTAGCCGGGTCCAGCCTGCACGCCGGCGTGGCGGCCAGGGCCGATGAACGCAAGAAGCTCGAACGGCTGTGCCGGTACATCAGCCGCCCGGCGGTATCCGAGAAGCGGCTGTCGTTAACACGAGGCGGCAACGTGCGCTACCAGCTCAAGACGCCGTACCGGGACGGCACCACGCACGTCATTTTCGAACCATTGGATTTCATTGCAAGGCTGGCCGCCCTGGTACCGAAGCCCAGAGTCAACCTAACCCGCTTCCACGGGGTGTTCGCACCCAACAGTCGGCACCGGGCGTTGGTCACGCCGGCAAAACGGGGCAGGGGCAACAAGGTCAGGGTGGCTGATGAACCGGCAACACCAGCACAACGGCGAGCGTCGATGACATGGGCGCAACGGCTCAAGCGTGTTTTCAATATCGACATCGAGACCTGCAGCGGCTGCGGCGGCGCCATGAAAGTCATCGCCTGCATTGAAGACCCTATAGTGATCAAGCAGATCCTTGATCACCTGAAGCACAAAGCCGAAACCAGCGGGACCAGGGCGTTACCCGAAAGCCGGGCGCCACCGGCTGAGCTGCTCCTGGGTCTGTTTGACTGACGAGCCTGAAGGCCAACGATACCAATCAAAATGCTGCGTTCACAGCGCCGCGGCAGGGATCCGCCGTGCTGGTTGTCGGAAAAGGAGCCGCTAGTGGGAAAGAGGAGGGTAAATTTTCAGCGTTGCTGGCTCCCCGTCAGCCGGATTGGGTTGCATCGCAGGGGTGTCGAAAGAGTCAACTGCGGTCCAAAGCTGTTGGACTTGGGTGAAAAGGGCGTTTATTCTTCCTATACGTTGTCGGCAGCGGGCCAAAAAGGAATACGTCCATGCCCATCGAGGTGAAACCGGCTGTGAGCGCGGGTTCAAGCATATAGCCCGACAGGCGCGTATCCTTGCCGATCACGACACGATGGCGGTGGTCACCGCGACGAAAGACACGGCCAGCCGCCATGCCGACGCGCAAGGCGGTTTCCGCCGTCATCGCGCCTTCGTTGGCTTTGCCACGAATACCGTCTGTGCCGAAATATTTGCGCACCATAAGGTCGATTATCCTGTCGTCGGGTCGCCCTCAAAGGGGACATGCCTGCTGAACCGCGAATATAGAGAAATATCCCGAATGTGCAGTTAACGAATTCTTGCGGTTTCTTTCAGCGCCGCCAATACCGCCAGCCCGTCGCGCAAGGGGCGCGGCTCGTGTGTGCGGATGAAGTCAGCTCCACCTGCGGCGGCGGCAAGCTCTGCAGCGAGTGTCGCGGCCCCGACATCCCCCGGACCACGGCCTGTGAGCGCGCGCAGAAAGGATTTGCGCGAAACAGACAGAAGCACCGGCAAATCGAAGCGCAGCCGCAATTCATCGAACCGCGCCAGCACCGAGAGCGAGGTTTCGGGAGCAGCCCCCAGAAAAAACCCCATGCCGGGATCAAGGACAAGGCGGTTGCGTTTGATACCGGCACCCGTCAGCGCCGCGATGCGCGCGTCAAAGAACGCCGCAATGTGATCCATGATGTCGCCAGCGGGTGCCTCGCGCCGATCTGCCTGCCCGTCTTGCACCGAATGCATAACGACGAGTTTGGCAGATGATTTCGCCAATTGCGGATAGAACGCAGCGTCTGGAAAACCGCGAATATCATTGAGATAGGCCACACCACGCGACAAGGCATAGGCTTGCGTCGCGGGTTGATAACTGTCGAGCGAGACGGGAATGCCATCTGCCTTGAGCGCGTCCAGCACCGGCGCGATACGCGCGATTTCTGTGTCGGACGAAACAGGCGCGGCGTCGGGATTGCTGGATGCCGGACCGAGGTCGATCACATCTGCCCCCTCGGCCATCAGCTTACGCGCCTGCGCAATGGCTGCGTCTGGCGCCAGATACCGGCCTCCATCGGAGAAACTGTCCGAGGTTATGTTGACGATGCCGAAAATGATGAGCGATTTATTCATGGGGGCTTCTATAATAATAATAATCGAGCATGAGTCTCATACGGATGCTCGGGTCGAAAGGGAATCCCCAGGCGAGTAACCTGTTTGCGGTGATCCATTAGCTGCAGGAGCAGAATAGCATACATCTGGAAGCAAAGCCAGGAAAGCGGCCTATGGAGCTGTGCGGCAGCGCTCAGTAGGCAATTTTTCAAAATATTGTTAAGCCTTTTCTGAGCATGGTATTTTTCATGGTATTACCAATTAGCAGGAAAATAAGCCATTGAATATAAAAGATAAAAATGTCTTGTTTACAATAGAGTGGGATAAATGGACGCTAAAGAACTGAACCACATGATAGCTGAGGCCTACAGCCGGGATTTGCAAAAGCCTGAGCTGGTATCGTTCAAAGAGGTGAGTCGCTGGGGGCGTAAGTACGGTTTCCCCGTCGTATGCACTCTGGCCGATGAAAGTGAAGAAAAGCAGATCCACTGGGCTGCCAGTTTGCTCATTCAAGTAGCCGGTACTTGGCCGCGAGAAGATATGCCGGAATTGCTCACACCGGAACGGGGCTCCGCGCTGTTCAACGATGCGATGCAGTTATTGGCGAATGGGCTTGGAGCAGCAAATCAATTGCGCTGACAGCACAAACCTTGTCAATAAGCGGCCTTCATGGCCGTTTTTTTGTTTAAAGTTTGTTTTAACAGAACCATAATTAGATATTGCAGTATCATTTTATGATCGCTACAATCTTTCACATGTGAAAGTTTGGGGGTGGTCTTGATCACCTGCGAGAAACCAAAATAGAGGTGGGTATGGCAAAAGTAATCAGCTTCGCCAACCAGAAAGGCGGAGTGGGTAAGAGTACCCTCTGTATCCAGCAGGCCTTTTATCTGGCGTTACAGAAGAAAAAGAAAGTGCTGGTCTTGGATATGGATGGTCAGGGGAACACGTCCTCTCGACTGGCCCCCAGACGAGAGCTTGAGGATGGTGACTACGAGCCCATCCTCACAGGAACCAAAACCGCAGAGCTGTTCGCTTACGAGCTGGACGGCATTGAGGTCATGCACTGCCCTTGCGGTGCAGACCTCATTCATACGCCGAAAAACGACCCGGATCTGTTTGAGATGGAGGCTGTGCCTCTTGACCAGGCCATGAATCCGGCTCGCCATTTGGCTGAGCTGTTTGAGAACTACGACTACGTGCTGATTGATTGTCCGCCTAGCCTCGGCAGAAAGCTGGTGGCAGCGTTGGTGATGTCTACCCATGTGGCATGTCCAGTAAAGCTCTCTGGCTTCGCTGTGGACGGCGTAGAAGGTCTCCTGAACACGATTATTGGTGTGCGCGAGGCGTACAACCAAGATTTGGAGATCCTGGGCATCGTGATCAACGACATGGACCGCTCTGTCAATCACGACAAAGCCCTCAAGTCGCTGGAGAACACAGTTCCGGATCTGTTGTTTGAGAACAAAATTATGCACCGGCCTCCGCTCGATACGGCGACGACTGATGGCATCCCTGTCTGGGAGCTTCGCTATGGACATGTCGCGGCCAAAGAAGTTGAGGCGGTGTTGGAAGAACTATTAGAGAAGGTGGGCTAAGCGATGGCATTGAACAATTTAAAAGGCCTGTCCGAACTTGCTAAAGCCGCCAAAGGCAAGAAAGGCAAAGAGGTTCTTACCGTACCTGTTGACGACGTTGTATCCAAGGTCCAGGTTCGTAAGCGCTTCCGTAACATTGAAGAGCTGGCGGCAACCTTGCTGACCGAAGGGCAGCAGTCTCCGATCATCGTGTTCCCGAAGAACGAAGAAGGCAAGTTCGTCATCCAAAAAGGGGAGCGGCGTTGGAGAGCGTGTAAACACGCTGGTATCGAGACCATTGACTTGGTGGTGAATGATAAGGTCCAGAACAACTTGGACGAGACTGCTGGTGAGCTGATCGAAAACATCCAGCGGGATGACTTGACTCCGGTAGAGATTGCCGAGGCGTTAAACCTGTTTATTGAAGAAGGTTGGAAGCAAAAGGATATTGCTGATCGGCTCGGTAAGAATATCACTTTCGTATCTACGCATCTGTCGTTGCTCAAGCTACCTGACTGTGTGCGTGAGTTATACGATAATGAAGTATGTTCTGATACAGAGACCTTGAATAACCTTCGTCTCTTGTTCGATCTGAATGAAGAAAGATGTCGCGCCGTCTGCGCGGTGGCTATGTCTGACGGGATTACTCGTAAACAAAGCCGTGAGCTGCTGAATGATGCCAAACGTATCAAAGACGAAATGGAAAAAGGCCCACTGACTGGCTCCCACCAGAATGATGAGCTTGGCGCTGGCAACACCGACGAGCAATCCCTCAACTCGGGTGGGGATGGTACGTCGGAACAAACCGGGAATGACGACCTGAACCTTGCCCAGGAGGAACTGGAAGGGGGTAAAAATTCCAATGGTCAGGACGATGATGACGAAGACCCTTTGCGTGATGAAGAGGGTGAGCACAAAGATCCTGTCAAGCAGCCAGATAACAGCGGCAAGGACAAAGATGAAGAAGGCGGTGATGCTCTTCCTCCTCTGCCGAAGGACAAGGAATGGAAGAACGTCCGGGCTGACAGTTTGATTTTTGCTGTCAACGTTAACCTGGATGGCGAGACCAAACGTGGAGTCATCATGACCGACCGTGTTGCTCTGGTTCCGTCTACTGTCTGGGTTAAAACGCTCGATGGCGAAGGCAAGGAAAAGCATGTTCATGTGCCTGTGTCAGACATTGAACTCCTGAGTGTCGAAGGCTAATAAAGGAGGCCCAGCCAGAGAGGTTGGGCCTGTCAAGAACAGGTGAATATGAAGATCTCACAGGACATGAAAAGAAAATTTGCTTTGGTGAATGCCCTGTCTAAAACGGAGAAGCCAAGTCTCCAAGACCTTCACAAGGCAACAAATATTCCTGAATCAACGATCAAGAGACAGTTGTCTGCCCTGCGTGATGAGTTCGGAATGAATATCTTGTTCGTCAGGGAGTCTACCGGCGAACGAGGTGCCACCGGCTACTACATGCTGACAGACTGGGGGATCTTAGACAGGTCTTCGTTCTTGAACCGGTACGGAAAACTGTAAGGTGCCATAGAGCAGCGCATTGAATGCAAAACCCGCCAATCGGCGGGTTTTTTTATGCTGCCACGGTAGCGGCGGTTGCTGGAGGTTTTTCGGCGTAGTAGGCGATGTTCTTGGTTCGTCTGCTAAGGGTGTCTATGCCGACGATACTCAGCGTTTTGGGAGTGGTATTGCGGGACTCGAAATAATGGAATAGCTGGATCATGCAGCACTTCACCATCAACGGATCGATGTCTTCCAGGTAGATTGAGGCTTCTCTCAATGCTTCGGGACCGTGGTTCTCGATCAGGTTTTCCATCCAGTGAATGGCGTTGATGCCAGAACCACAGCAGGGCTCATAAAAGTCTGCCGAAGACTGTGAGCCAACAATGAGTGACATCAAGCGGCCAATCTCTGGAGGAGTGGGGAAGTAATTGGTGCCCTTCTTGTGGAAGCCAGACATGCTTAGGACGTAACCCAAAACATCGCTGGTGGGGTCGCGCTTAATGGCGGCAGACAGGACGTGAGAGAGCTCGAAGGCGACCGGCTGAAGTTCTTCCGGGATCTCCTCCTTGGCTGGGTATAGGCCAGTCTGCAAGTATGCCCACTGGTCAATAAAGGCCTCAACAAACCGAGATGTGCCCATTCTGTATCGGGACTGCTCGATGAGAGATAAAGCCTTGGATGTAAGTTGCTGTGTTTCTGGTGACATAAGCGCTCCAGTTTGTTCTGACGAAACATTCAAGAGGTAGAAACGAAGAACCCCGCCGAAGCGAGGTTCTTTGCTTTCCTGCCTGATCGCCTTAATGCCGAAGCAAAGACGTCTTGATAAAGTCGGGGCAACCGGACATTTCCCGGTCGATGAAGTCCTGACGTTTCGCCAGCGGCCATTTCATGAACGCCGCGAGCGGGATGCGCTTATTCGTGTTAGTATTGCCTTGCAGCATAACAAAGCTCCTTAATTGCTTGATTGTGTTGTAAGGGCTGCAACGAAGGTCGAAGAGCGATGCGGCCCTTATTTATGATTATTACAGCATCATAAAATAATATCAAGAGACAATAAAACGATACCAAGAAACAAAACTTTCACATGTGAAAGTCTCCCCGCTGTCCACCTCGCACACTCCAAACGCCCAAACGCCCAAATAACTTGTCTATCTGCCCAAAATGGGCGCGTAAGCGTCCGATAGAAAGTAATTGTTAGTGAGATATTGACTACACGGAATATGGCTATATCATAGAATCATAAAATGATGCTGTAAAAGTGATATGTATGCCAAAGCAAGCAAATCATCTCCGTTTGAAGAAACCTTGCGCCAACTGTCCATTCCGGAAGGAGGGCGCTATCGAGCTGGCCCCTGGGCGATTAGAAGGCATCATCAACGACATCGTTGAAAACGACATGACGACGTTTCATTGCCACAAGACCGTGCACTCAAAGTCAGGTGGTGAATGGGATGAAGAGGGTAACTATGCACCTTCGGGACAAGAGTCGATGTGTGCCGGTGCTGCGGCTTACTTGATGAAAATAGGCAGGCCGACAGTGGCTATGCGAATTGCCTTTGCGTTTGGTGATGCAAAGGTGTCCGACTGGGACGAAGCTCAAGAGCTGGTTGTCGAGCCTTTGGTACAAGGGGACCGAAATGAGTAAGCGATATGCGGTAGTGCCGCATCCGAAACTGAAACGAGAGTACAAAGGTCGGCTGGTCAGAACTACTCGGGTACTAAAAAACGGCTGGGGGTTGATCCCTCTAGGGGCTGTGGCAACGGTCACGCATCAGTCTCCCAAGGGATCAGAACTGACCTTTGAACCATGCGACTGCTGCGGCCTGAAAGCCATTATCAGTCATGTAAGCATGGACTCCATTGAATTTATCGAACCGATTACTGAGGAAGAAGATGGACGAGAACAAGCTCAACATTGAAACGGTCGATGGGCACAACGAGCTGGTAGTCAGCTTTTTGTCCAGAATGGTAAGCCTGAGTGACGAGGAAAAGCAGACAGTATTGTCCTGCCTTCCGGACACCGGCAAACAAACAATCACCCAGCTCTATGAGGCGCTGCGTTCTCAAGGGCACCAGGATCTTGCAGAGAAAGTCGAACCATACCTCCAGCAGGGGGTGTTTGGGCCGATCTTCGATAACGCCAAGTCCAAGGTGTTCGTTCGGGACGAAGCGCCTTTTTTCCTCATGGATGAAAATCCTTTGAACTGGGATGACGCTAAAGCATTCAATCGCCTACGTATGAGTACGACCTGTGTTCTTGGCCGTGGCGGCTGGACTATCGGTGAGCGCTTTGATGACCGCTTTGATACCGAGGTGGGCGGAACACAGCTTATCGTCACTCAGTCACTCAACGAAAAAGGTGAGATTGAAGGAGGACTTCCTACCTCGATGTCGCTGAATGACTTTGCTGAGTTCCCTAAACAGCCAAGGCCTCCTCAAATAGTCGATTACCAGGAAGACAAGCGATACACGCTTGAGGAAGCGGAAGCTATCCCTGAGCTCGCACCAGTGGTTCAGCGTCTGAAAGAGCGCATCGAAGAGTATGAGGAGAGAAGAGCCCATGATTGACCTGACATGCCGCCTTTGTGCTGGTTCCGGTGTTTATGACTTTTCCCCTTCCAAAGAAACCTGCGGTATGTGCCAAGGGCATGGGAAATTTGTTGACGCCAAAGCAATGCTGGTGGCTGCCATCGAGCTGGCAAAGAAGCAACGCGAGCCTGTCATTGAAGTGGTAATGGGGTTGGTGCTCCAGGGTGTGGATGTTAGAGGGAAGGAGCCTGGAGAGCGGTTCAAGGCTGCTCAGGCCTTTAACGCCCCAGGGCACAACCTATTACGATACGGGTGGGATGCTTGGGAGCTCTATGCCCTCCATGAGGGTGTAAGTCCAGAACTTGCATCGCTTGGCCGAAGTGTGATGCGCGAGTGGCATAGCCATTCATGGGGCCGGTTCAGTGGAGAGGTAGGCTTTAACGCCGCCGAGATCATGATCAAACAGGCCAAAGACAACCCAGAAAAAGCAGAAGAGCGCTGGGCGTTCCTGCTTAGTGAAGAATGGATGGTGGAGTAATTGTCGTGACAGAACAAACCAATAAGAAATTGATGCTGGATGAGTCTCCAGATATGCCCCTGCAATTCAAGTGGAGAAAGTTTGGTGGTGCGATTTTTACTGCCACGCAAACAATGGAGCACGTCAAGGAAGGACGTAAGCTCGGGCCGACTCCAGCAGGGATGCTACCTCAAGAAGTGTGGCTGAACCGCCTGATCGCTATGGAAGAAACCCTGCCACGAGGGAAGTTTTTTGACAGATTCCGCCGCCGCGACAAAAACGAGCAGTATGACTTGGCCGCCGATCATCTCCGTCTTGTCGGACAGAAAAAGCGATAGGGGGATAGATGAAAGCCCAGGCATACCCACCATCAGTCATTCGTAAAGGCGCTGTGTTGTACGCAGCCCTTTATTACATCTCTGATGATGATAAAGCAAAGGTCGAGGTTACAGAGTGGATAGTTCGCTCTATTCAGAAACGACGCAACTCAACCAGCGATCAACGCTATGTCAATCTTGCCCAAAAGTTAGATGGGATTACGTGGGGGAAAAGGTCACGGAAGAATGGGGACTTTGGTTGGTTGCCATCTATACCGAGCTGGTGCTTGAAGCAGTTCCGGGAAGGTGGCGAATTGCCTTTTGGCGTTTATACGACGCGACTGGCCGCTCTCAAGTTTGCGAAAGTCAGCTTGCAGGAAGAGGTCCAATATTGCGAGGCCGAGCTGAAAAAGGCTCAGACAGAAGAGGATACTCAGGAACTCCAAGAGGAGCTGGCGGAGAACCAGAGACTTCTGAAAGCTGCTGGAGCAATGGTGAAGCGCGAGCAAAACAAGAAGAAAAGAGGTTGACCAATGTTACCGATCGTCTCCCCCTCCGTAGTAACCAAACAACTTGCGTTCAATCGAGTAGGCGATAAACGCAAGGTTAGGGTTTCGTCCAACTTTTTGGATGTTATGGGGTTCAAGCCAGGTATGGGCATCGCCGTTGAGCCAGGGGAGGGGATGGGCGGTTTTTCGGTGATCCCAGCGACCGATGAACTACAGACACACCAGGTTTATCAGCGCCGGTATCAACCAAAGAGTCGCTCCAACAACCCGCTGGAAACCGTTATTGAGTTTTCTGGACAAGGGCTCATAGATAAGTGCTTCCCTCGCTATACAGAGCGTTTCCACGTCGAAATGCGAAAAGGTCGAGTAGTCTTCACTCCCGTCGCAAACAGAGCCTTTGCCATTGCTGATCGGTTCAGAAAAACCAGCCCTTTCCGTGCCTTTGTGGCATTGACTGGCGGGGTAGACATTCATGTTATGGAATCGCTTGGCTGGAAGGCTGAGATTGTTTTGGAACATCGTCCAGTTGAAGCCAGAGACAGAGCATCCGGGCGGAACCTGAGTGAAGTACATGCGCTCAATACGCTGGTGAACAGCTCCCCGCGTATCCTGCTGAATGAAGACATTCATCACCTGGAGCTGGATCGCCTTGGAGCCTTGCTGGCGGAGTGCCCACCAATTGGTTTGGCCCATTACTCGTTGGGGTGTGATGACCACTCAAACGCCAAAAGTCCAAGGGACAAAGAGCGTTCTCTTGAAGATCTCTCCACCATGCTCGACATGGTTTACCCGGCACTAAAACAGATCGAGGTCGTGAACCCTGCCGTCGTGCTGGTGGAAAACGTCCCGAACTTCAAAGCATCCGGAGCCGGGGCGATGATGGGAACGACACTGCGGCGGATGGGGTACTTCCTCACTGAGATGGTCTTGAACGGTCTGGATTTCGGCGCGTACCAGGGGCGAGAACGCTATTACATGGTGGCGTCGGTCTTCCCTGGGTTCGTTCCACCGAAACCTGAGCAGAGAGCTGGTGGACGATTGTGGCCGGTGATCGAGAAGCACCTCGGGGATTGTGCAGACGTCACAGCGTTGAAGTCAATTCAGGCCAGAGAGTCAACTTCTCGCAGGATGCCTGCGTTCTTGACGAGAGAAAGCACCAGTTGCCCGACCATCCTCAAGTCTCAGGATCGTGGGGTAAAGGATGCAGTGTACATCCAAGACGGTGGCCGCATTTACAAGCCATCGGTCGATCTGGTTCAGGAGTTGATGTCGATACCTGATAGCTTTGATATTTCGTGGATGGCAAAAGAACAAGCGACAGAAACACTTGGGCAGAGTGTGGATTACAGATTGCATTCAGCGGTCATGGCCGCAGTTCGGGATCACCTGAATGTGAATTGCGGTCGCCATACCGTGGTGCAGCACGGTATCAGAAGTAAGGAAGGTAAATAATGGCAGTCATTTACTACGGCGAGGGAACCCATGACGCCGGTTTCGTCGGGTTCCGTGTCGCACGAACAGTTGGGGTGGCGGATGATTACCGGCAGGAATACTTCTCCTTGAGAGAGTATTCCTACGCAACAGCTCACCGGCTGGCCTACAGCTTGGACCGAAAGTGGGAAGCTGAGGCAGAAGAGGTGAAGCGTCAGAATAAGACTTGTAAGCGGCGACGCAACTCCGGGCCAAATATCATTGCTGAGGGGCTGAGGGCTTATATCAGTATCGAGAACCGGAGCCGGATGGGGGTGAAGAGAACCTACTTCGCACCTTGTTTTCTCGTCACAAAGCCAGGCTACGGCAATGGGGATATTGTTTTCAGGATTTCCACTCATGGCTACGCAGAAGCCTACGAAAAGGCGGTGGAAAAATATTGTGAGATCCATGATTTGACGGATGAGCAGTATGTTGAGTTGCTTGACCGTATGCCGAGTACAGAGGTGTTCACTGGATACCTGCTGAATGCTCTTTTAATACGCGGTCATCGCGCCACAAAAGCTGAAATACTGAGTAAGCTGGGGGCTGCGAAGAATGAAGATGACATCACCAATAGCAAAGGGAAAAGCGGCCACAACAGAGTGCGTTGCCCAGAGTATCGGTGGGCGCAATAACAGCGCCAGATGTTCAAACCATGTTTTATAGCAACACCTCTTTGGGGGCGGAATTATGTTTTTTGATAACAAAGTAGAATCTCACTCGCTCGTAATGGGAGCCAGCGGGAAGGGCAAATCGGTCTTGTCCGAACAAGTGCGGAAAAACGCGAGGCTGCGCGGTGATCTGCTGGTGGATACTGAGATGTACCGTGAAGGTCGAGGGTTGAAACCATACGAGCATGAGTACGCTCGTCGCTTAGTTCTGGGGCTAAGTGGACCGTTGCCGCGTGAACTGCGTGGGAAGCCGGTGACGGTTATCTCTGATGTGTCCAGACCAAAAAAGGTAAAGCGTCAGCCAAAGCAATTTGTTAAGACCGTAAATGGCGTCACCCTTGAACGCCAATTGGTGGCAGATGCAAGAGACCAGTTGGAAATGCAAACAGGCGTCTGGCTCAAACAACCTCAGCTCATCGAGCTGATGGAAGAGTCGGGCATAGACGAAACTCTAGCCGATTTTGGTGAGGCTGAAACACAGATCCGAGAAATGCTGGCGGATGCGTTGGCGATGAAACTGGTAGGGCGCTCATGGCCCAAGTGTGGAGCCCTCTATAACGCGGCAGAAAAGTCCGACGTTAACTTTTCCTCCGAGCTTGATGCTGCGGCAAAAGAAGCTGGATACATGGTTCGCTGAATGGGATTTGGTGTGGACAAGATAGATCGGCAAAGTTGGCTCGTTAAATTCAGGCGAGCGAAGTGTCAGGACACTTTAGACACGATGCGGGATGCGGCCATTCGCAACTATGAAGGGAATATTCGTGTTATCGCGGATATTGTATTGGCCCATGAGGCGAGAGAGACAGAAATTGAAAAAGGGATGTTTTGTCTAATAGTTAGATAGTCTGATGAGCTATCAGGTGGTGATTATGAAAAAGAGAATACTTCATCTGCCCGTAAAAAAGATTTACTTCGATCAGATCAAATCTGGAGAAAAACCAGATGAATATCGCCTCGTCACAGACTACTGGATAAAAAGACTAGAGGGGCGCGAGTATGATGAAGTCCATGTTAAGTGTGGCTACCCAAAGGCTGGAGATATGTCCAGGATAGAGATTCGTCCTTGGCGTGGCTTCTCAAGGAACGTCATAACGCACCCGCACTTTGGAGATTATCCGGTTGAAGTATTCGCCATCCATGTGAATTGATTTTGGTATTCTGATTTAAAACTATTGTAGCTCAGGTATCAAAAGAACTTGGGTAATTAAAGATAAGGGGCCGACGGCCCCTTAATTGTTTTAGTTTGTGAATATTGAACAATCGAGGTGGGATAGCGCTTGTTCGTAGCTACCTTTGTTGTTCGTCTTACGCAGTGCCACCAGCTCAACAATCAATTGGCTTAAAGCCAGTGATTGAGGCTCCCAGACGCGCTTGCATTTGTCAGCCATGTTGGCATTTACGTCTGTAATGACGTAGAGGAAATCAGGGACGTCTTTCAAGGTCCCCAGGCCTTTTGCCATATCAACAGCCTCAGGGTTTTGATAGCTTCGAGTGGCGCTCAGGTCATCGTGGGAAATATAGCTGGCAGATGTCTCAGCGAAACCTAACACCATGCCTTTTCCTGCGCTTTTTGCAATGGCCGAGCCGATAGCTAGAGTTGGCATGATGGCCTGACCTATTTGGCGGGTAGATGCAGTTGCCAAGCCTGAGGCGATGTTCTTCCCGGCATCTTCGGCAGTGGCAGAGCTGGTTGTGAGCATCGCAGTTAAAATGATTTTTCCAAACATACTTAATTCCTCTATCAATCCATAAAGTCCGACTTTTTGAAGGGCATAGTGCCTTTGCAATCGGGATACGCTGTGCAGCCCCAGAACTTAGAGGCTCGTTTCTTGCCAGGGGCTTTTCCTTTCCTGAGACGCATCGGGCTACCGCAATCTGGGCAGTCTGGACAATCCTCCGCCGCGATACGTTTCTCGGGTTTCCCTCGGTTGTCTGGGAACGTCTTCTTGCAAGCCTCGTTCTGGCAGCCCCAGAAAAAACCGTTCTTCCCTTTGATCCGGTGCATCTCTCCACCGCAGTTGAAGCATTCGTGTGAAGGAGGCTTCGCGCCCTCGAAGGCTTTAGCCATCGCGCCACCTTCTTTGGTCAGAACCGGTGCGGCCACTTTGAGCTGCTCAACCATTTGGCAGATCCAGGTGGAAATCTGCTTCATGAAGACAGACATGTTCCCGGAGCCGGAGGCAACTTTCTCAAGCTCCTGCTCCCAAGCCGCAGTCATGCCGGGTGATTTGATGGCTGGTGGAAGCACTGCTATAAGCGCATGAGCCTTATCAGTTGCAAGCAGTACCTTTTTCTGACGCTTGAAGTAGCCTTTATCAACAGCGCCCTGGATGATGCTTGCGCGTGTTGCTGGAGTGCCTAAACCGGCTGTGTCTTTGAGGATTTGTTTGAACTTCTCCTCAGTCACGAACCGGGCAATGTTCTCCATCGCGGCAAGCAATGTGGCTTCGGTGAAGTGCGGTGCTGGCCGCGTCATTTTGTTTGCCAGCTCGGCCCCATTCAGCAAGGCAGGTTCGCCCTGGCTAACCCTGGGGAGCTTCTCTTGTTCAACCGGCGCGTCGGTGTCTTCCCCCTCGTCCTTGGGACTGCTTTCACTATCAGAAGCAAACAAAACCTTCCAGCCTTGTTTGGTAGGTGTCTTACCAGCGGACGCAAAGAGGTGACGCCCACACTGCACCTCGATGGAGGTTTTGGTGAACTCGAACTCGCTGTAGAACTGCGCGATGTAGAAACGACGGATGGCGTCGTAAAGATTGAACTCGATCTCAGACATGGCACTGATGTCTGTTCTGGCCGGTGTTGGAATGATCGCGTGGTGCGCGGTCACTTTGGCGTCATTGAATACCCTGGCCTTGCGATGAGGATCTGCGCCAGCCACCAGCCCAGAGACGTTCTGATCGGACAAAATGAGCGCCTGGAGAATGTCCGGAATGTCTTCCTTTTGGCTCTCGGGTAGATAACGACTGTCAGTACGAGGGTAGGTGGTCGCTTTGTGCGTCTCGTACAGAGCTTGAGCTGCATCCAGTACCTGCTGAGCTGTGTATCCCCATCGTTTGCTCGCGTATTGTTGCAGCGACGTTAGATCGAAGGGGAGGGGGGCTGACTCTTTACCTGGTTTGGTTTCTGCTTTGCTGATAACAGCATTGGCACCATTGACCTGGGAGGCTACCTGCTCGGCATAGGCCTTATTGACGCACCGGCCTTGCTCGTCACTGCACTCTTCTGGTGGTATCCATTGGGCGGCAAACTGTCCATTCTGTACGGACACGTTCACACCCAGAGTCCAGTATGGTGAGGGGGTGAAACCGGCGATCTCTCGGTCCCGTTGACAAACAAGAGCGACGGTTGGGGTGATAACCCTGCCAACGTGAAGAGTGTGGTTGAAGCCGACATCTCGGGCCAGCACTGTGTAGAGGCGGCTCACGTTCATGCCTACCAACCAGTCAGCGCGTTGCCGTGCCAATGCGGCGTAGTAGAGTGAGACCGTATCCTTGCCATCCTTTACGTTGTTCAGCGCTTTCTTGATGCTTGACTCATCGAGAGCCGTCAAACAAACTCGGCGAATAGGGCCAGAGTAGCGGAATCGATCCAGAAGCGAACGGGCGATAGCCTCACCTTCTCGGTCGTAGTCCGTTGAGATGTAGATGGTGCTCGCCTTTTTGACCAGTCCCTCAACAATTTTGTACTGTTTGAACGCACTCTTGCGAACGTTGTACCGCCATGACTCTGGTGCAATAGGGAGGGTCTCCAGTGACCATGACTTGTAGCGTTCGTCATAATCGTCTGGCATATACAATTCCAGCAGGTGGCCGAACGCCCACGTAATAACGCGGTTTCCTCCATCATGGAGAAATCCATCACCTCGTTGGGAGGCCTTCATTACGCCAGCCAAATCTTTTGCCTGAGAAGGCTTCTCGCAGATATAAAGGTCCATTAAGCAGCTCCTCTCATCTTTGATTCCAGATTCGCCAGCTCAGTCCAGCTTTGAGCCAGACCTTTGACTTCGGGGTAGTCTCTGGAGAGGTTTTCGAGGACTCCAGAAATGACATAGGCCGCTTCGCTGGAATTACCCCTCGAACCGGCCTCCTGGAGCATGATTAATAAAGCGTCGAAGAGCTCAGCCTTACGGCCTAGCTCTGTCTGGTTTCTTATTTCAGAGCTTTGCATGGGTTCACCACTGAATAGGGACGCACGGACTCGCGCACAATGCGGCGATCTGCGTCAGTTACAGCCTGACTGGTGCAAAAGTGCGTCCAGGCATTCAGATAATCTTTATAGGTGTGGGTAGGTGGTATGCAGCCGGTTACAACGTCCTTGGGGATGTTTGTGGTTCCCTCGGCTTCCACAAAGCGCCAATCGTGCTCGTCCATACCTTTGCCACCATCGCAATAGCGTTCCCAGCGTGACAACTCGTACAGCGAGTAGCCTTTGCCTTTATTCATGGACTTGAAGGTATTGATGGCTTCGTTGACATCCCCGTGCTGTTTGATCCCTGCTGGAGTTTTATCTGAACCAGCGGAGTCATCTTTGACCTTGTTCATCGTTGCGCTGACATTACCGTCGCCCAGCACATGGATATAACCAGGTTGACGTAATGCAGCACCACCGCGCCCCATGTTGTCCCATGCCATCGACAGTTCCCGGCTAACTCGGGCAGGTTTGTCATTTTCGGCAGGGGCAGTCTGGGGCTGAGGCTTTTGCTCGGGGGCGTTAGAGGCACACCCGGCCAGAATTGCCACTCCCAGAATTGCTATCAGTTGTCTCATCGTGTCGTTCCTCATAAAAAATTGTCGATGAGCCCATTCTAAAAGGGGGGGGATGGAAAGCTGGTTTCTCAAACTGCCCAAATTGGACAGATAGGCGTGTGTGCGATCTAAAGGTGTTTTGAGAGCATGTAGCGACGAGAAATACGATAGGAATATGGTCAACCTACATGCTGAAAGCCCTTAACAAGTTATTTGGTGGGCGAAGTGGAGTGATCGAGACCGCGCCGAGCGTCAGAGTGTTGCCGCT
The DNA here is from genome assembly GCF_033708015.1 of Proteus vulgaris. NCBI lineage: Bacteria > Pseudomonadati > Pseudomonadota > Gammaproteobacteria > Enterobacterales > Morganellaceae > Proteus > Proteus vulgaris. The sequence goes on from NZ_CP137921.1 coordinate 67,097, forward strand.
TAAAGACGTGGAAGATGAAGAAATCCCTCGATACCCACCTTTTGCCAAGGGCCTGCCAGTGGCCCCACTAGACAAGATACTGGCAACCCAAGCTGAACTGATTGAGAAAGTGCGGAACTCTCTCGGTTTCACTGTGGACGACTTCAACCGGCTTGTTTTGCCGGTGATCCAGCGGTATGCCGCGTTTGTTCACCTGTTGCCAGCTTCCGAATCACACCACCACCGTGGCGCTGGTGGTCTGTTCCGACATGGGCTTGAAGTGGCCTTCTGGGCAGCTCAGGCATCTGAGTCAGTTATCTTTTCCATCGAGGGGACGCCTCGTGAACGCCGTGACAATGAGCCGCGTTGGAGACTGGCGAGCTGTTTCTCCGGGCTGCTGCATGATGTGGGTAAACCGCTCTCGGATGTGTCCATTACGGACAAAGACGGGTCAATCACATGGAACCCGTATTCGGAGTCACTTCATGACTGGGCACACCGTCACGAAATCGACCGTTACTTTATCCGGTGGCGCGACAAGCGACACAAAAGACATGAGCAATTCTCGCTGCTGGCGGTGGATCGAATTATTCCGGCTGAGACTCGGGAGTTTCTGTCCAAGTCTGGCCCGTCCATCATGGAAGCGATGCTGGAAGCTATCTCAGGAACCAGCGTCAATCAGCCTGTGACCAAGCTGATGCTTCGCGCTGACCAAGAGAGCGTCTCACGGGACCTTCGCCAGAGTCGTCTCGATGTGGACGAGTTCTCCTATGGTGTGCCTGTCGAGCGGTACGTGTTCGATGCCATCCGCCGCCTGGTTAAAACCGGAAAATGGAAGGTCAATGAGCCAGGCGCGAAAGTCTGGCACCTCAACCAAGGTGTATTCATTGCCTGGAAACAGCTTGGGGACCTTTATGACTTGATCAGCCACGACAAGATCCCCGGTATTCCACGAGACCCTGACACACTGGCCGACATTCTCATCGAACGTGGTTTTGCTGTACCAAACACGGTGCAGGAGAAGGGTGAACGTGCGTACTACCGCTACTGGGAAGTTTTGCCTGAGATGCTCCAGGAGGCGGCGGGATCGGTGAAGATCTTGATGCTCCGACTCGAATCAAACGACCTGGTGTTTACGACTGAGCCTCCTGCGGCTGTTGCTGCGGAAGTTGTTGGTGATGTTGAGGACGCTGAGATTGAGTTCGTTGATCCTGAGGAAGTCGATGACGACCAAGAGGAAGATGTGTCAGCTCTGAACGATGACATGTTGGCCGCAGAGCAGGAAGCAGAGAAAGCTCTAGCTGGTCTTGGCTTTGGTGATGCGATGGAGATGCTGAAAAGCACCTCAGATGCTGTCGAGGAGAAACCAGAGCAAAAAGATGCTGGATCAACGGAATCATCTAAGCCTGACGCTGGCAAGAAGGGTAAGCCGCAGAGCAAACCGGGCAAAGCAAAACCGAAGAGTGATACAGAGAAACAACCCCACAAACCAGAGGCAAAAGAGGATTTGTCCCCTCAGGACATTGCCAAAAACGCACCACCTTTGGCAAACGACAATCCGTTACAAGCACTCAAGGATGTTGGGGGTGGACTGGGGGACATCGACTTTCCGTTTGACGCATTCAGCGCATCGGCAGAGACAGCCAGCACTGACGCAACAAACTCAGAAATCCCAGATGTGGCAATGCCCGGAAAGCAAGAGAAGCAGCCAAAACAGGACTTCGTTCCACAAGAACAAAACTCCCTGCAGGGCGATGACTTTCCAATGTTCGGTAGTTCTGATGAACCGCCATCATGGGCGATTGAGCCGCTCCCTATGCTGACTGACGCACCAGAACAAACAACACCAGCGCCAGCAATGCCACCTACGGACAAACCTAATCTGCATGAGAAAGACGCAAAGACCTTACTCGTTGAGATGTTAGCCGGGTACGGAGAAGCATCGGCGTTGCTTGAACAAGCGATCATGCCTGTTTTGGAAGGTAAAACGACGCTGGGCGAAGTCCTATGCCTGATGAAGGGTCAAGCCGTCATTTTGTACCCGGATGGCGCTCGGTCGCTGGGTGCGCCGTCAGAGGTTCTCTCGAAGCTGTCCCACGCCAACGCGATTGTTCCAGACCCGATTATGCCAGGTCGCAAAGTTCGTGATTTCAGCGGAGTGAAGGCAATTGTACTGGCGGAGCAGCTTTCAGATGCAGTCGTAGCGGCCATTAAGGATGCCGAGGCGTCAATGGGGGGATACCAGGATGCCTTTGAGCTCGTCTCTCCCCCTGGCTTGGATGCAAGCAAGAATAAGTCTGCACCGAAACAACAAAGCCGAAAAAAGGCGCAGCAGCAGAAGCCTGAGGTTAACGCCGGTAAACCCTCGCCTGAACAAAAGGCGAAAGGTAAGGACTCCCAGCCACAGCAGAAGGAGAAGAAGGTCGATGTTACTTCTCCGGTTGAAGAGCCGCAGCGCCAGCCGGTCCAAGAAAAACAGAACGTGGCTCGCCTTCCTAAGCGGGAGGTTCAACCAGTGGCTCCTGAGCCCAAAGTTGAGCGTGAGAAGGAATTGGGACACGTCGAGGTGCGAGAAAGGGAAGAGCCAGAGGTTAGGGAGTTTGAGCCGCCTAAGGCGAAAACAAACCCGAAAGACATCAACGCGGAAGATTTCTTGCCGTCTGGTGTTACGCCTCAGAAAGCACTCCAGATGCTCAAGGACATGATCCAAAAACGCTCGGGCAGATGGCTCGTGACACCTGTCCTGGAAGAGGATGGCTGCTTAGTAACCAGTGACAAAGCCTTCGACATGATTGCCGGTGAAAACATCGGCATCAGCAAACACATCCTCTGCGGGATGCTGAGCCGGGCACAGAGACGGCCTTTGCTCAAGAAACGTCAGGGAAAACTGTATTTAGAGGTAAATGAAACATGACAATGAGTTATGACCCGCTCGCCTACGAGATGCCGTGGCGGCCCAACTATGAAAAAAATGCTGTAGCAGGCTGGCTTGCCGCCTCCGGCGCGGCTTTGGCCGTAGAGCAAGTCAGCACGATGCCTCCGGAGCCCTTCTATTGGATGACGGGGATCTGTGGCGTGATGGCGATGGCTCGTTTGCCAAAGGCTATCAAACTTCACCTGCTCCAAAAGCATTTGAAGGGGCGTGATCTGGAGTTTATTTCTATTGCGGAGCTCCAAAAGTACATCAAGGACACGCCGGACGATATGTGGCTTGGTAGTGGGTTCCTGTGGGAAAACCGCCATGCCCAGCGCGTGTTTGAGATCCTGAAACGCGACTGGACTTCCATCGTAGGGAGAGAGTCCACGGTCAAAAAGGTTGTCCGGAAGATACAGGGTAAGAAAAAGGAGCTGCCAATCGGCCAGCCCTGGATTCACGGGGTAGAACCCAAAGAAGAGAAGCTGATGCAGCCACTCAAGCACACTGAGGGGCATTCGCTGATCGTTGGGACCACCGGCTCGGGCAAGACCCGTATGTTCGACATCCTGATTTCACAGGCCATTCTGCGTGGGGAAGCCGTGATCATCATAGACCCGAAAGGGGATAAGGAGATGCGGGACAATGCACGACGTGCCTGTGAAGCTATGGGGCAGCCGGAAAGATTCGTCTCATTTCATCCAGCATTCCCGGAAGAGTCGGTGCGTATCGACCCTCTGCGTAACTTCACCCGCGTGACTGAAATTGCAAGTCGTTTGGCAGCGTTGATCCCGTCCGAAGCAGGGGCCGACCCGTTCAAATCATTTGGATGGCAGGCACTGAACAACATCGCTCAGGGCTTGGTCATCACTCATGATCGTCCCAACCTGACAAAGCTCCGCCGATTCCTTGAAGGTGGCGCTGCTGGCTTGGTCATCAAGGCCGTTCAGGCTTACTCAGAGCGAGTTATGCCCGACTGGGAGGCAGAAGCAGCGGCTTATTTGGAGAAAGTCAAAAACGGTTCGCGTGAGAAGATCGCTTTCGCGTTGATGAAGTTCTACTACGACATCATCCAACCTGAGCACCCAAACTCTGATCTGGAAGGCTTGCTGTCGATGTTCCAGCACGACCAAACCCACTTCTCCAAGATGGTGGCGAACCTCCTGCCGATCATGAATATGCTGACGTCCGGGGAGCTAGGCCCTCTGCTGTCTCCAGACTCATCTGATCTGAGCGACGAACGCCAGATCACTGATTCCGCAAAAATCATCAACAACGCTCAAGTTGCTTATCTGGGGCTCGACTCCCTGACCGACAACATGGTTGGTAGTGCTATGGGGTCCATCTTCCTGTCAGACCTGACAGCGGTTGCCGGTGACAGATACAACTACGGCGTCAACAACAGACCCGTAAATATCTTTGTTGATGAGGCTGCTGAGGTGATCAACGACCCGTTCATCCAGCTCCTGAACAAAGGTCGCGGTGCGAAACTTCGTCTTTTCGTTGCAACTCAGACTTTTGCTGACTTCGCAGCTCGACTGGGTAGCAAAGACAAAGCGCTCCAAGTGTTGGGGAACATCAACAACACGTTTGCTCTGCGTATCGTCGATGGTGAAACACAGGAGTATATCGCAGATAACTTGCCGAAGACCCGGCTCAAGTACGTCATGCGGACTCAAGGCCAGAACTCGGATGGCAAGGAGCCCATTATGCACGGAGGCAACCAAGGCGAGCGTTTGATGGAGGAGGAAGCTGATCTGTTCCCAGCCCAGTTATTGGGAATGCTTCCGAACCTGGAATACATAGCCAAAATTTCAGGCGGAACAATCGTAAAAGGCCGTCTGCCCATATTGACCCAGTAAGAGCAGAGCTATGTGTGACAAGAAGTATAGAAATTACGAGGTAGCCATCATGGTCGATGTGAACCCTTTCGACAGGGTTATGAATGAATTGAAAAGTCGTGGCCGCAAGAACGCTCACATCCTGAGCATCCTCCAATTCGACTGGCCTGCATCGGAGGCCATCATCGAGAAGCTGAGCTGCTACATCACAGACGGGATTAAGGCTAATCAGGAGCCTGTGATTTACCCGATCATTGAAGAAGCTCTGCATCGCTACAGCCAGCTCGTGTTTCATGAGCAGAGAGAGAAATATGAAGACCCGGCCAGAATTGGGGCATTTCTGGAAACCCTGATCACCGAAACCTGCCGGGCGTTGGAAGTGCAAATTGTCGATAGTGGCGGTGATTCATGGTCTGTCGATTCAGGAGAGTCGTTCTCACTGTGGCTTTCTTCCCATCCAGGAGAACTATCCATTAACCCGCAGCCCCATGAGGATGAGACCTCTTTGCGTGGCTTGCTGTATGAGCTCATCACCTGTGAGAGCGTGAAAACTGTTTTAAGGAGAACCGACTATGAAGAAGCCGTGGTTGCTGGTCGCATGGCTGCTGGTTATTGAGTTGCTGGCAATATTGCTGCTGATCCCTGGCGACTGGACAGACAGAGCCATCAAAAGGGAATCCGAGCTGGTGGAACAGAGTCTTGGTGTCGAAGCAAGAGACTGGATACAGAACAAAGCATCTACCTGGTTCAGGTCGAGCGTTATTGATTCAGGATTCTATGAGGGGATGTACCAAACGCTGATCCCATCAGAAGAGGAGCGCCAGAAGTCCAAGGGGATGCAGGACATGGGCAAGGGCTGGTTTGTGTGGGTCAAAGGCCGCATGGAAGCCTTTGTCAACGTCATTTACCAGTTCTACACAAGGTTGGCACTGTTAGCCGCGTGGGCTCCCTATATGCTGATCCTGTTCGTACCTGCGGTATATGACGGGATGATGACATGGCGAATTAAGCGGACCAACTTCGATTATGCGAGTCCGGTTCTCCATCGTTACAGCGTTCGCGGAACGATGTACCTGATGGCCGGATTGTTCATCGCGTTCTTCATCCCCATAGCGCTCGATCCGGTTGTCATCCCGATGACAATGATGACGTGCTGTGTCCTGGTTGGCCTGACGTTCGGCAACCTCCAGAAACGGGTATAGGGAGGGAGGATGAGCTACTCCGTTATAAATCAAGATGGGGTGCATCTGTGCGACATCCCATTGAACGTCTACCAGGTGATACGTCGCCAATCCTTGTCTGCGTTGTGGCTTTACTGGGCGCAGAGCTTGAATTTGGTGAAGGTGCTCATTGCTTGCGTCGGAAAGATGATCTTTGTGATGCCGGTAATGTGGTTCTGGGTGCTGGTGGTGTGCCGCTTGGTTGAACCAGAACGTATCTCAGACGTGTCAGGACTTATCTCTCCGGACGTGATCGGGTGGGCCGCTGGTGCGGCCATCACCCTCATTATCTTTTCCGTATTTACACGCCCAGCGTTGTACGGATACCACAACTTTTTCAAGCAGCATATTTGCTCAAGAGTAAAGCAAGTAACGCCGGAACTCAGAACAGTCACTGGGCCACTGTTCTTTTACCGAAACGAAATTGGAACGATATAGAGAGGAACCATGAAAGTAACTAATAGACTCCAACTGCTGGCACTGGGGCTGTGTATAGCCGGTACTGCCATCGCGGCTCCTGATGTGCTCAATGACGACGCAAAGCTCAAGAACCTTGAGAAGGTGTGTCCCGACTGTCAGATGGTGGCAAAAGATGTACTCAATCTGCGGGTTGAAAACTGCCAGCTCAAAGACACTTCCAGTGCAATGATGATTGGCACCATGCAAAATGACCCTATGTTTTCGTTTATGCTGGCTGTACACACAGCGGCAGGCTCGGAGGCATACAAAACGGTAGTTGGTGCCGCTGGCAACCATGTTGACTGTGAAAACCCGTTGAACTGGATCAAGCTGACCCAGCAAGCGATTAAAGGTGGCAAAGTCTAATGCGTAAGAGAGATTTCTTTTTTGGAGAGGTGTATGAGGGGAGTGGAGGAGCCACTCTACGACTGAGTGATATGGAACCATTGGCAAGAAAAGTGTCGGCAGAGTTCTTCACTGCACAACTGAACCGTATACTGAAAGAGCATGACGGTCAGTTGACGCTCAGCGATGGAACGTCGTACCCCAGCTTTTGGAGCTTCATCGACAAGGTTGATCCAGAGCAGGTTGGTTTCGTGGAGATCTACGCTCGGCAGGATGTTAACGATAATGTTGAAGCGACACTGGCGTGTGACATCGTTTTGGTAAATGGTGTGATCACCGTTAAACCTCACTGGTGTGCTTACAAAGACATCAGGGCTGACGAAGTGATTTCCACCTTACTGGTGCCTTTGCATTTGAAGGCTCTCCAGGGTAAGGCTTACATTCGCTGGGATGATGGTGAAACCGAACCTCTGTTACAAAACGACGACTATCAGGCTGAACTTGAAAATGTGTTTAGTGTTTCCAAGTACCCATCAGCCATGAGCTGGGGCGATACAGCAGACCAGAAGGTTAAGCAGTACAAGATGGACCTTGAGTGCGCCACAGATGTTGGTCGTCGAGGTGTCTCATCAGAGCAAGCATGGGATGCTTATCGAGAACTCCGTTACAATAGAACAGTGTGAAACAAGCGGCCATCGGCCGCTTTGAACTTTCACATGTGAAAGTTTTTCGCCTCCCGCTCTTATCATCTCCTCGAATAAACCTCCATAAAGTGCCCAAAATGGGCCGTAACAGCACTGTTCCTAGATTGATCAATTAAGAGACGATTACTCCGTGATGACGACAAGTTATTTGGAGGGTCTATGTCCGCACAAGCTCACGTCAGAGAAAGCGAAAGCTCATCTGGTTCATTCATCTCCTGGCAGTTCCTTGTCTGGCAGGTGATGTTCGTTATAGGTGTTGTTGCAGGGATGAACCTGGAACACGCATTCAATTTTCTAGGTTAATGGGAGGAAGTGTGAACCTTAATAAACAATTTTTCTGGTTTTTGATGAACGCGGTGCTGATGTGCATCTTCATCGTTCCAGTGGCCGTCGCGTTTTGGCTGTCTGCTTTTGCGGCAGGTTTTGACTGGAGTCAGTGGGTTAAGTTGGCTGCTGATACGGCCAACAGAGCTGCAAGTGACCCGGCCAAGGCTCTGGGCACGGTTCAGACCTACTGGGGCATTCTCAGCTTCTTCCTGCTGGCGGCGTACAGTCTGATGTTCAAGTTTAAAGCCAATGCTAACAAGGAAGTGAAAACTCTGGAGGTGGCCCGACCAGCCAATGAAGTTAGCGTTGCGGCTTCGGAAAAACATTCGGAAGCGGTTCCTCAAAATCAATAACCGATCCAGTAAACGCAAAAAAGGCGGCTTAGGCCGCCTTTTTTTATTTGTCGCTGGAAGTGCCCGAAAAGGGCGCGAAGCCGTGGCAGAAAATCAGTGACCCTGAATGAGAATACAGGCCACTAGGAAAAGAAGAGGGTTGCTATGAAGCCTGTAAAGATACCGCGCCGGGTCGATGAGCCCCCGCATCTGCTGTTGTGGAGCGCAGATGAGTTGGCCCCGATGCTTTTGGGGCTAACGATAGGGGTCATCATCGGTAAGGCTCTGATCTGCTTTCTGGGGGGGTTACTTGTAACCAACCTTTATCGCCGATTCAGGGATAACCATCCGGATGGATACCTGCTCCACATGATCTACTGGGCCGGGTTCATCATGACCAAGGCCAAATCTCTCAAGAACCCGTTTGTCCGGAGGTATTTGCCTTGAACCTGAAAAAGTATCTCAAGACCTGGGAAGGGACCCAAACAGAAAATAAGTGGGGGCGAATCTTCCAGGGTGGTCTTATTGCTATCGTTTTCCTGCTGGTGGTCCAAGTATTCAGCAAGGAAACCATCGTCACTATCCAGCCTTTCACGCTCACGGAAGAAGCCTGGGTGACGAAAAGTAACGCCTCTCAGTCCTATAAAGAGGCTTGGGGTTTCGCTTTTGCTCAGCTCCTTGGCAATGTGACGCCAGGAACCGTTGACTTTGTGAAAGAACGGATCACCCCGCTTCTCTCCCCGAGCATCTATCAGGACGTGATTGATGCCATCGAAATTCAAGCTCAACAGATCAAGAACGACCGCGTAACCATGCGGTTTGAGCCGCGTTTTGTTGAGTACGAGCCCAAGAGCGACAAGGTGTTTGTCTACGGATATTCCTACGTCAAAGGGGCTTCTTCTAACGAAGAGCGTAGCGAACGCTCCTACGAGTTCGCCATCAAGATTTCAAACTACGCGCCCGTGCTGGACTACATCGACACCTATGTAGGAAAGCCACGCACCAAAACTGTTTTGGAGCAACTCCAGCGCAAAGAAGAAAACCGGAGAAAGCATGAAGAACAACGCTAAACTTTCGCTCCTGGCGCTGTCCTTGGCGCTTGGAACTTCAATGGCCTATGCCTCGGATGACATTCCTGTTGTCCCGGCCAGTGTTATGAAAAAGGATGTTCCTGCCCCTGTGACGTCAGGACAAAGCTCCCATGAGGTTGTGGGCAGCATGAATGAAAACCCCTTACTGACGATGAAGCCGGGGGTTAACCAGATCATCCCGATAGCCGTTGGTCATCCGAACCGAATCGTCACGCCTTTCAGCAATCCTGAGATCGTTTCAACATCTCTGACCGGGGCGACGGATAACGGCCAGTGTGGTGAGGTCTGCATCAAAGAGAATGTGGTCTATGTCGCCACGGATAAGCAGTATCCGGTGACTATGTTCATTACTGAAAAAGGCTCGGAAGCCCAAGCTCTCAGCCTGACGATGGTTCCCCGTCGTATTCCGCCCAGAGAAGTCTTTCTCAAGCTCGATGGTGGTGTAGGTATCACTGGTGCTTTTGCCAATACCAAGGCTGAGACCTGGGAACAGAGCCAGCCTTATGTCGAAACCATCCGGTCGGTATTCCGCAAGATTGCTCTTGGTGAAGTCCCTCAAGGTTACACGTTGAACCGCATCCCTGCTGGTGCTGCGGTGCCGAGCTGCGCTCATCCTGGGGTAAAGGTGGATTTCAGCAAGGGGCAATACATGATGGGCCACCACCTTAACGTGTTCATCGGTGTCGCCCTGAACGTCTCTGATCAGCCTATTGAGTTCAAAGAGGCGTTGTGTGGGAGCTGGGATGTGGCTGCGGTGACTACGTGGCCGCTTAACGTGCTTGAGCCCGGCCAGAAGACGGAGATCTATGTGGCGAAGAAGCAGAAGCGTGGTCTCGCACCAACGTCTAAGCGTCCATCGCTGCTGGGAGGTGCCCAATGATTAAGCGATTTTGGACACAGTTAGACCCCAACAAGAAGCGTTGGGTGTCTATCGCTGGCGGCGTCTTCGTTCTTTTTGCGGTCGTGACAATGTTCTCTGGTGAACCCAAGAAAGAAGAGAAGCGCGGTCGCCAAGAAACCATCAAGCACGTTCTCACAGACAAAAACACCCGTGAGATCGGGATAGATTCGTTGTCTGCCGATGTGAAGATGGTGTCTCGTGAAAACTCCGACCTGAAAAAGGAGCTGGAACGAGTCAAGAAAGAGCTGGAGGAAACCAAAACCACTGCCGGGAAATCCAGTGATGTTGGCCGTGAGATGACCCGCCTTCGTCAAGATTTGGACCGCCTGACCCAGAAGAACATGGAATTGGCTAAGAAAGTCGAAACCGGCGCTGCTGGTGGAAAAACATCCTCTTCATCAGAGGATGCCAGAGCCGATGTTAATGGTGCATCTGGTGGTGATGGTCAGTTCATGGAGAAAAAGCTCGACTACAAAGATCCTGCATCCTTTTTTCGGGACGCACCGCTTCCTGACTCGAAGGGTGGGGCTCCTGCAACTGGCAAGGGAGACGGTCGTGATGCAACTAAACCAGGCATCCAAATAGTGAGCTACTCGCAGAAAGCGCCAGAAGTTGAAGAGAAGGACAACAAGGATGATGAGTCTATCTACCTACCTTCTGGCTCCATCCTGACAGGGGTGCTCATCAACGGTATGGACGCACCAACATCTCAAGGTGCTCGTCGAGATCCGTTCCCTTCGACCCTCAGGATTCAGAAAGAGGCTATTTTGCCTAACCGCTTCCGTGCGGATGTTCGTGAGTGCTTCCTGATTGTTTCAGGCTATGGAGATCTCAGTTCAGAGCGAGCGTACCTGCGTGGCGAGACCTTCTCGTGCGTTCGGGATGATGGGGGTGTCATAGAAGCGAAGCTGGATTCCTATGCAGTGGGTGAAGACGGTAAGGCCGGTGTCCGTGGTCGCGTCGTATCGAAGCAGGGGCAAATCATCGCCAAGAGCTTGATGGCAGGCTTCCTTGGTGGCGTTTCCGAAGCCTTTGACGTCAATCCTGTGCCGGTCGTTAGCACTAACCCTGGCTCAAATACCCAGTACCAGTCTGTGTTCTCCGACCAGATGTTGCAGGGAGCAGCAGTGAAGGGGGCCAGTAAGGCGCTAGATCGCATCGCTCAGTTCTATATCGACATGGCCGAAGGCATCTTCCCTGTTATCGAGGTCGATGCTGGCCGTCAGGTAGACATCATCGTGACCAAAGGAACCAAGCTACAAATTCGTTCCACCGGGGGAACCAAGAAATGAAAAATTTGAACATTTTGACCAGAAAGGGCAGTTCCAGAGGCGAGGCTCAAAAGGAACAGGCAGTAAGATCCGCAAAGATGTTGGGGGTGGGTGCAGCGCTACTTATTTTGTCGGGCTGTTCGACGTTCAACATCGGCAAGGATGAGTATAGCTGTCCGGGAATGCCGAATGGTGTTCAGTGTATGTCAGCGCGAGACGTTTACGCCGCAACCAATGACGGAAATGTCCCGCGTCCAATGAAACCAGAGGAAGTCGAGGCCAAAGCGGAAGCGGATGGCGAAGGTTCCTCAAACGTTTCAGCGAACTCATCTAGCTCCGGAGACCCGGTGATTGACAACTATGTCGCACCGCGTCTTCCGGATCGCCCGATTCCAATTCGTACACCAGCACAGGTTATGCGGATTTGGGTAGCTCCCTGGGAGGACACCAATGGTGATCTCATCGTGACAGGGTATGTCTATACCGAAATCGAACCGCGCAGGTGGGTGATTGGGGATGGCACACCGCAAAGTGAGCCAGTTTTGAGACCGCTGCAAACGGTACAACACGAACCGAAGTCTGAAACAACCAAATAGGAGATGTTCTTGATGAACGCAAATCAGTTGGCGAATGCCTCAAGTAAAAACAACGCACTCTTCCTCTTCCTGGGGTTGATGGTGGTAGCCTTCCTGCTCGTGCCGGATCAGGCCCACGCTGGTACTGGTGGTACAGCGTTTGACGACGTATGGGTAACTCTCAAGGATTGGACCCAAGGTACTTTGGGTCGAATCGTTGCGGGTGCGATGATCCTGGTCGGTGTTGTTGGTGGTATCGCTCGCCAGAGCCTCATGGCTTTCGCTATGGGTATCGGTGGCGGTATGGGCCTGTACAACTCCCCGACCGTAGTGGAATCCATCATGTCTGCTACTCTGGAACATGCAGAGAAGGTCATCCCGGCTGTTGTGCAACTCAGCAATGGCCTGGGGGTGTAAAAGACACCTTGCCGTTAATCAACGGGTGATAGGGGCAGCCTAAAAGCTGCCCTTATTTTTTGGCAAAAAGTCCAGTCATAACAAATTCCAACTATTTCCTTATTTGCTCAAAAAGGGCACTTCCACAGCCCATGTTTATGCACTCCCTCCCGTAACCTCCAGCATTGGGTTCTTGTAACTCAAAACGAATGGAGAATGCGATGATCAATTTCAAGCCTAAAATTCCGGCGATGCTTGGGGCTCTGGCGGTTCTTACCGCTGGTGCTGCTCATGCAGAGCTGCTGGAATACACCTTTAAGGCTCCAGATGGTACGCAACGGTCTCTGACTCCGAATGCCAACTATGCCAACCCAACGGGCAATATCTCGTTTGCCTTGAGTGCCGGTATCGACCGAAAGGTAAAGATTTCGGTGCTTCGGTCGGATGGAACAGTGGTTTCGACAGCGACCAGCCACCTTCTTGGGGCTACTGATCGCATCACAGTGGGTGGAAAATCCTACTATGGTGCGGAACTTCAACTACCAGCTCCAGTTGGTGGGGCATACACTATCAGGGCGGAAATTCTTGCCTCTGATGGTTCTACAGTACAGACGGATGAATACCCTCTTACTGTCGATGTGACGCCGCCAACCTACTCTTCGCTTGCCCCGGTTTATAGTAACTATGGGCAGGTTACTAGCGGTGATGTTTGGAAACTGGGTCTAGGTGGCTCTGAGGATAATGCCTTTTTGCTGTCAGGAATCTCTGATGAGTCACCCATCAAAGGCGTCAAAGCAAAGCTGTATCGTCAAGACGGTTCACTCTACAAAGATGTATCCGTGAACTACGATGACGCTAACGGACAAGCTAGACAGTCTTTCCAATCTGGCTTTTTCCCAGCCTCTGACTTGGATGAAGTGTTTACACTTCAGTTTGAGATAAGCGATAGCGCTGGAAATAGCTATCTTTCACCTCGTCAAAAAGTGATGTTTGATAGCATAACCAATGCTCCGTCTGCACCTTTTGGTGTTTATGACCCTTCAAGTACAAACAACTTAGGCCCTGGATTAACCGGATTTGTTGCTTACACTGAGGGCATGACAGTTAAAACTAACCCAATCAAGTTAGCTTGGCGTGTTCCGCGTGATAACTGGCATGAGTATAGAGAAGGTGGGATAAATATGACCAATGCCTTGGGAGAGATGTCCAAGGTAGGAGAAGATGCCAGCTATGTTTATCTCGTCACAACCGCACCTTATGGCAATACCGACGGCAATTATTGGCGTTGGGTGAACTTCGGCCAGTGGGGGGGAGGCGGTATTGCTTATAACCTCACACTCTCTCCATCAGCGCCTAAAAGTCCCAGACTTTTGGGTGTGGACTACAATTACAGTGATATAGGATGGTCTAGTTTTTACCGCTACTGGGTGAACAATTCTGTTCTTCCTGTCACTGTTAGTAGTATCCGTGTCAAAGTTGAACCAAGGCCTTACGTTCAAACTGCCGTTCACAGGGGAAGCTGTGAAATTCCTGTTGGTCAAGATAGCTGCGTGATTGCAAATAGCTTCACAATGGCTAAAGGCACAACAGGGTACGTCCACGATAATGCGACAGTTTTCAATCCGGATAAATCTCTTCGCTCGAATCCTCTTTGGGCAGAGGTTAACTGGAACGATCAGCACTACCCTCAGCTAAGTCAGCAGTTCGATCAAAATAGCAAGGTATTTACCTTATTCGTTAACCAGCCAGGACGAGGCGCTTACTTTGATAGGCTGCGTCTGCGAAGTGCATGGATTGAAGATAGCAAAGGCAACAAGCTGTCTCCAACTGGTGGGTTAATAGCCAACAACTGGGAGAACTACACTTACCAGTGGGATCTTAAAACTCTCCCTGAGGGGCAATACAGTCTTGTTGCCGCAGCAGAGGAGATGCACGGGCCTTTAACGCGACAACCAATGTTCCAGATAACGTCTGATAGAACGCCACCAACCATGACACTCAGTGTGGCAGATGGAGCAGCTATCCAGACTCTAGATGATGTTGTTATTACCTTGGCTGATGCTATCGACCCTTCACCTAAATTGACCTCTATTGCCCTTGTAGGGGGGCCTGCCAATGACAAGGTGCAGTTGTCTTGGCGTGAGGAGTCGAAAGGTCGATTCCGCCTTGAGTACCCGGTAATGTTCCCTTCTTTGAAGGAAGGGGAATCTTACACGCTGACTGTTTCCGGTGAGGATGCACAAGGCAATGCGGTTCAAAAGGCTGTTGGCTTCGAGTACAAACCTCGTCAGGTAATGCTGGCGGATGGGATGGATGGCAAGGTCATGGTCCCCGCTGTCACTCATGAATTTGTTCATGCAGATGGCAAACGGATCATCGAAACCAAGCCGCTGACGCTCAGTGATGGTGCTGTCGTGACAGGTTCATACGACGTGTTTGCGACCCTACGTTCTGATGCGAAAGTACCGCTGGTGGTTAATGGGGTGCGTATCGAGCCAGGCCAGACAATGGGGATCATGAGCCAACATGATTTCGGTGCGTCAGGTGGTCGTTTGAGCATTCCGGTTAAACCTGCTGTTCCTGATGTGGTCGGCTCTTCCAGCCTTCTTGTCATGACCTCCGCGCCGAACTCACCCATCTTGGTTGTGGACATCAATACCTGGAAAGGGACGGCTAAGCTCTCTGCTGAATCATGGACAATTCGCCAGGTCATTGACCCAGTGAAAATCTATGCCCTGCCAGAGTCGGGTGTGCCTTGCCGGTTCACCACGAAAGAGGATGTGGCTATGGCCGCAGACCCAATTCGTGACCCGGTGTGTTTGCTCCAGTGGGACAGAACTCCAGATGAGGCTGAACAAACTACGCAGGACAACAACGGGATGAAAGTTGCTGGGCTGGTGGGGCAGGCTGTGAGCATTGGTGAACAACCTGTCGAATACAGCCTGTACCTGTTCAGTGGTGACGGTTCCAAGGTAAAAGTTGGGTCTGGCTCTCAGAACCTGACGGTAACTACTGCCTATGGCTCTGTTGGCTACACCCCGATTGATGACATTGCTCAGGTGAATCGCGTCATTGAAGATTTTGATGTGAACTTCAAGCAGAGCAAGGGGCCAGACTGTTCTATAACCCTCAGCGCAGACCGTGCGAAAAAAGAGGCCGCGAACAAGGCTGTTGGTAGTGCAAGCCGTGCCTGTCTGTTCGAGTGGCAGCAGATCCCCGATGGATTGGTCCAAGACCCGTTATCGGAATCACCTTCGCTCTCTGGTTCATTGGCCTCCAACGGCGTTCATCCACTGGGGTGGCGGGTAAGTATTTTCACCCGTAACGGCACTAGGGTGACGTTGAACGACGAGACTTTCAATGTCGAAGCGGTTGACCCACCAGCTCCGACCGTTGAACTAGCCTCCGACTACAACTTCAAAGACAACATCTACTTGGTGCCGATGACAGGTAACTACCTGGGTGATGCCATTATCAACTCTGAACGAGCTGATCTGGATATTGCCATATCGCGCAACTCGGATGTTCTTGAGTCTGAGACCTTCACTCCGGGATGGGGTGCCACCAATAAGGTGTATCGCCGCATCAATACCGATGAGCGAGCGTTGTGGGAGGAGACCACCTACAAGGTGAACGCGGCCTACAACAAGGTGCCTGATGTGAAGACTGAGGTTGTCTACCGGGCTATCTCTGCACCTTCTGACAGTATCCGTCCTATCGTTGAAGTTAAAGGTGATACCGCGATTGACACCCAGGCATTGCCGGTTAGGGTTCTCATCCGTGATCAGTACAAACCTGATGGTGACTATGACGCTAACACGATGGGGGTGTGGAAAGTACGCCTGATCCAGCAAAAGGCCTACAACGAGACGGTTGCGCTCACTGATTATGCGGAAGCATCGAACGGTGAAGCTCAGTTCTCAGTAGACCTGTCTGGTGTGGATACTTCCTCCGTCCGTATCGCTGCTGAGGCTGTTCTGGAAAGCCCTGTTGAGGGTTACAACCGCACAGAGTTGTCTATCAGACCTGCCTTCTTGACAGTGCTTCGCGGTGGTGCCATCGGTGCTGGCGTGGAGGCTCGCAAGTTGTCTGGTGAAGCTCCGTTCACTGCTGTGTTCAAGCTATCTTTGGACGACCGTCAGGATCTCCGGGCTACCGGCCAGGTTGTGTGGGAAACCAGTAAGGACGACGGTAAAACCTGGGAGCAGTTCATCCCAGAAGATCGATACAAGTATCAGCTTGTGAAGACCTTCGACAAGGGGGAGTACCAGGTTCGGGCCAAGGTGGTGAACGTCAACTCAGGTGCGGAAAAGTACACCGAAGCGGTCAGTGTTGTCGCTTACGACAAACCTGATATTGCTGTTATCGGCCCGACCACGTTGTTTGTCGGAAGTGAAGGCAAGTACACAGCGAACCTGACGTTGAACGATGAGCCAATCTCCGGTGGCAATGCCATTGTTGAGTGGTCTACTGACGGTGGCAAAACCTACGCGCAGACAGGGGATAGCATCACGCTTTCGAGCGATGAAGAAACCCGATACCGCCTGTGGGCTCGTGTGCGCTCTGCCACGGCACCGGCTGATGACGGCTATGCCTATGAAGTTGCGAAAACGGCGGTTGACTTCCGAGCAGTGAAGGCACCTCGTCCTTACGTGACAGGGCCGCGAGTTATTGAGACCGGTAAGAAGTATGTGTTCAAAGCCGAAACCAGCCTGCCTTACCGTGGGATGGACGTGAAGCTGAACGGGTTCTTCACGCTGCCTGATGGCTCGATTGTGCAGGGTGATACTGCTGAGTACGAACCCTCTGACACTGACCTCAATCAGGCTACTGTAGAAACGAAGTACACCACCTGGATCGAAGGATACCGAGATCAGGGTGCAGAGGCTTCGCATAGCCTACGCTCCCGCGTTTGGCAGTATGTATGGCCGAGCTTCGGAATGCAGGTTAGGAAGAACGCAGACGTGGCTCCTGCGACGATCACCGCGTCAGTGCGGCCAATTGCCTTCAACGGCAAGCTGGAAGAGCCGACCTACGAGTGGGAGTTGCCGGAAGGCGCTGTGATTCAGGATCAGCGGCAGGATATTGTCCGGTCCTTTGTGATCAATGAGCCGGGTGATTACAACATCAAGGTCACTGTCCGTGATGCTCGCGGCCATGAGACCGTGATCGAGCAACCGCTCAAGATCGGCCAGGCAGCGCCCTATGCCATTGACCTGCAATACTCTGGCTCGAACAAATACGAGCGTGAGCCTCTGGATGTGCTGTTGCGACCGTACATTTCTGGCGGCCACCCACGCGACCGTATTTCGACTCGTGTTTATTCGGTAGATGGTACACCGTTGGAAAGCAGTGGTTACTACGGCAGAGCAACTCTGGGCGCTGGTGAGCACAGCATCAAGCTGAAAATAACCTCAGAAATGGGGCATGAAGCTGAGGGCGAGGTGAACATCAATGTTGCAGAGAACAAGTTGCCTGCATGTAGCCTGAGCTCACGAGAGACCGTTGGGTCGTGGATCGTCTATGCGAACTGCGAAGATACCGATGGCCGCATGAAGTCCTACGAATGGACCATTGCCGGTGAGTTGCAGAGCATCAGCTCTGATCGAGTGACTATCAGCAAGGGCACCTATGAAACGATGCCGACCATCTCTCTGGTTGGGGTCGATGACTCTGGGGGCAAATCCGAAGCTGTTACCATGAACTAAGGTTCATTCCTCTCAAAGCCCGGTTCAGACCGGGCTTTTTTTTGTATCGCGCTGGAATTGTCCAAATTGGGCTATTACAGAGGCGAGTCTATTTCCATCCCCCGGATACACTGCCCAGCATCCAGTAATCCAATCTTAGGGGATAGACATGCGGACAAAATTACTTGGGGCGCTGATGGTGTTCGGGATTATTACCGGCACGGCTCATGCGTCATCGAAATTGGAAATCACCGATCCCAGAGCGGCGAAGATAGAGGACATTGTAGAGCTACCCATCAAAGGGGTTCGAGCCGTCCAAAGTGATGGGCAGATCATGTTCCTCTCTGAAAACGGACGATTTGTTATTTCAGGACAAATCTACGACCTGTGGAGCAAGAAGCCCCTCAACACGATGTCCCAAATGAGGGATGTAGCGGAGCGTATCCACTTCAAGAGCATGGGCATGGATGTGGACACGCTGAACACTGTGTCGATGGGGCGTGGTGACAAAGAGGTGGTGGTCTTTGTTGATCCTAGGTGCGCGGTTTGCCATCAGCTCATGGGTGATGCCAAATCGCTGGTGGATGATTACACCTTTAAATTTATCGTGATTCCAGCTCTGGGTGCTGAGTCCAACCGCCTGGCAAAAAACTTGTACTGCGCGAAAGACAAAACCCACGCGCTTGATGCGCTGATGAACAACACCCTGGGTTCCCTTCCTTCAAAAGAAACCTGCGACCCCGGCCAATACGACCAAACGCTGCTGACAGCTCATTTCATTGGGATTGAGGGCGTTCCGTTCGTTGTTGCTCCGGATGGTCGTGTCAGCAAAGGACGTCCGAAGAACCTGAAATCATGGTTGGAGAGTGCTGAATGATCGTAACCATCAAAAAGAAACTCGAAGAAACGTTGATCCCGGAGCACTTGCGAGCTGCCGGGATTATTCCTGTCCTGGCCTATGACGAAGACGATCATGTCTTCCTTATGGATGATCACAGTGCAGGCTTTGGTTTCATGTGTGAGCCCCTGTGTGGTGCCGATGAAAAAGTTCAGGAGCGAATGAACGGTTTCCTGAATCAGGAGTTCCCGTCGAAGACTACGCTCCAGTTTGTCCTGTTCCGCTCCCCGGACATCAATCAGGAGATGTACCGGATGATGGGTTTGCGTGATGGCTTCCGTCACGAGCTGCTGACATCTGTTATCAAGGAACGGATTAACTTCCTCCAGCACCACACGACAGATCGCATATTTGCCAAGACCAACAAAGGTATCTACGACAATGGCTTGATCCAAGACCTCAAGCTGTTCGTTACGTGCAAAGTCCCCATCAAGAACAATAACCCGACTGAAAGCGAACTCCAGCAGCTCGCACAGCTTCGCACGAAGGTCGAATCATCGCTTCAAACCGTTGGTCTGCGTCCTCGCACAATGACGGCGGTGAACTACATCCGGATCATGAGCACCATCCTGAATTGGGGGCCAGATGCTTCATGGCGACATGACTCTGTGGATTGGGAGATGGATAAGCCCATCTGCGAGCAAATCTTCGATTACGGCACCGACGTGGAAGTCAGCAAGAATGGCATCAGGCTGGGTGACTACCACGCGAAAGTCATGTCAGCGAAAAAGCTGCCTGACGTTTTCTACTTTGGTGATGCGTTGACCTATGCCGGGGATCTCAGCGGCGGCAATTCCAGCATCAAAGAAAACTACATGGTCGTGACCAATGTTTTTTTCCCTGAGGCAGAAAGCACGAAAAACACTCTGGAGCGCAAACGCCAGTTCACTGTAAACCAAGCCTACGGGCCGATGCTCAAATTCGTGCCGGTGCTGGCGGACAAGAAGGAGAGCTTCGACACTCTCTATGAGTCCATGAAAGAGGGGGCTAAGCCAGTCAAGATCACCTACTCGGTGGTTTTATTTGCTCCAACCAAAGAACGTGTTGAAGCGGCGGCGATGGCCGCACGAAACATCTGGCGTGAATCTCGGTTCGAGCTGATGGAGGACAAGTTCGTTGCTCTGCCGATGTTCCTCAACTGCCTGCCATTCTGTACCGACCGGGATGCAGTGCGAGACCTATTCCGCTACAAGACCATGACAACCGAGCAGGCTGCTGTGGTCCTGCCGGTGTTTGGGGAATGGAAGGGGACCGGGACCTATCATGCAGCGCTGATTTCCCGCAACGGCCAGCTCATGAGTCTGTCTCTTCACGACAGTAATACCAACAAGAACCTGGTGATCGCAGCCGAATCCGGCTCGGGTAAATCGTTCCTTACCAACGAACTGATTTTTTCCTACTTGTCCGAGGGGGCTCAGGTCTGGGTTATTGATGCCGGTAAGTCCTACCAGAAGTTGTCGGAAATGCTCAATGGCGACTTCGTTCACTTTGAAGAAGGAACGCACGTCTGCCTCAACCCGTTTGAGCTCATACAGAACTACGAGGACGAAGAAGACGCGATAGTCAGCCTCGTTTGTGCGATGGCTTCGGCTAAGGGCTTGCTGGATGAATGGCAAATCTCTGCGTTGAAACAGGTCCTTTCTCGCCTGTGGGAAGAGAAAGGTAAAGAGATGAAGGTTGACGACATCGCTGAGCGCTGCCTGGAAGAAGAAAATGACCAGCGCCTCAAGGATATTGGTCAGCAGCTCTACGCCTTTACGTCGCAGGGCAGCTACGGGAAATACTTCTCTCGCAAGAACAACGTCAGCTTCCAGAACCAGTTCACTGTACTGGAGCTCGATGAACTGCAAGGGCGTAAGCACTTGCGTCAGGTTGTACTACTCCAGCTTATTTACCAGATCCAGCAAGAAGTATTCCTGGGTGAACGTAACCGCAAGAAAGTCGTCATCGTGGATGAGGCCTGGGACCTGCTCAAAGAGGGCGAGGTCTCGGTCTTCATGGAACATGCCTACCGCAAATTCCGTAAGTACGGTGGCTCCGTTGTCATTGCAACGCAGTCCATCAACGACCTCTATGAGAACGCAGTGGGCCGCGCCATCGCGGAGAACTCGGCCAGCATGTACTTGCTCGGCCAAACCGAAGAAACCGTGGAATCTGTTAAACGTAGCGGTCGTCTGACCCTTTCAGAGGGCGGGTTCCACACCCTCAAAACGGTACACACCATCCAAGGCGTGTACTCAGAAATCTTTATCAAATCGAAGAGCGGTATGGGCGTCGGTCGCTTGATAGTGGGCGACTTCCAGAAGCTACTTTATTCGACCGATCCGGTGGACGTTAACGCCATCGACCAGTTTGTGAAACAAGGCATGAGCATACCTGAGGCAATCAAGGCCGTAATGCGAAGCCGTCGGCAGGCTGCATAACCAGGGAGACAGTAATGGACATTAAATCAATCGCAATCGCCGCCATTCTCGGTGCCGCTGGTGGCTTCGGCGGTAGCTACTACGTGATGAGCGAACAAACGGCAAGCATCCATCAGCGTTTGAATCAAACCCCGCCAGTGGTCGTGGTTGACTTCGCTAAAGTGGCGTCGGCGTATCCCGCTGGTGCCTCTCAGGAGGAAGTTGAAAGGCTGATGGTCAAGACCAATGACGCAATTTTGAAGTTGAAAGACGCAGGTTATTTGGTCCTTGACGCAAGTGCTGTCGTCGGGGCTCCAAGTGACGTGTACCTCCCTGATGAGGTGCTGAAATGAATTTTCCACTCAAGAAGTATTTCGTCAAAAAGGAATCCTGGAAGCGCTTCGGGGTTAAGGCAGGTGTGACACTAGTGGTTCTTTGGGCTGCTGGTGCGGCCTTTGCCAGCCGCTACCGTATTGGCATTGATCCACAACAGGAGAAGTGCCTGCCGGGTTACACCTTCTTCCTCATTGATCTGAACGACCAAACTCTGGAGAGGGGAGCGGTTTACGCCTTCCAAGCCAAGAACATGCAGCCTTTCTACAAGGACGGGACTCGCATGGTCAAAATCCTCACCGGTATGCCGGGGGATAAAGTCGAGATCAACGATAAGTGGAAGATCACCGTCAATGGTGATGTCGTCGGAGAGGGGCTCCAGCTCGCAGGGAAACTACATCTGCCAGAGAGCCACTTTTACGGCAAGACCACGCTGAAAGAGAACAACTACTGGTTTATGGGCAAAAGCCCATTCAGCTTCGACTCACGTTACTGGGGGACTGTGAAAAATGATCAGATCATTGGCCGCGCATATCCCCTGTTCTAAGAGCGTTCTGGTGGCGTTGATGTTCTCTGTGGCTGGCGGGGCATACGCTCAAGAGTCTCCGCTCACAGAGCAGGATAAGGCGCTTATTGAGCAAGGAAAGCAAATTGCCCAAAAGGCCCAGAAGATGGAAATGCCATCTCTGTTGCAAAACCAACACATGGACGAGGCTCAGGCCGAAGCCAAGGCATTTTTCAAGCAGCTCCAAACTACTAACCCAACGCTCAAGGAGATGCACCGGAAACAGGCTGAAAAGGGTATCTACTCTGACCATCGGATACTGGTTTTCGCCTCGTTGTCTCTTGGCGAACAGGGGTTAGATGACGTCCTAACGGCGGTGTCAGGCCAGCCTGATTCTGTAATTGTGTTCCGTGGCATCCCGGAAGGAATGAACTTGGGGCAGGGAGTTAAAGCTATTCAGGCGCTCGCGGCCAAAAAAGACCCAGTGCCGAACATCATCATCAACCCTACGTTGTTCAAAACGTACAACATCACAGCCGTTCCCACGATTGTGATGCTGGAGGATGAGCCGCTGCCTGGCGAACAACCAAACGTCGTCGCCCAGGTCTCCGGGTTGTCCGACCCGGTATGGTTGGCTCGGGAAGTGGATAACGGAGAAAAAGGCGATCTCGGCGTTAAGGGGCCGGTGGAGAAAATCAGTGAGCCAGACCTTATTGATGTTGCCAAGAAACGCCTTGCCAATATCGACTGGGAAGAGAAGAAGAAACAGGCTATAGAGCGCTTCTGGACCAAGCAGAATTTCAATGAGCTGCCAAGAGCGCCAAAATCTCGAACACGAGAAATTGACCCTAGCGTCATGATCACCAGTGACATCAGCACTCCGGATGGCACTGTGTTCGCTCACGCGGGTGACGTGATCAACCCATTGTGCGATCCGAAGGAAGTTTGCAAGCCTGGAACGCGGCCATTTACCCAAGCGGTCGTAGTTTTCGACCCGCTGGACAAAAAGCAAATGGAACTACTCGCCAAGAAGCTGCCTGAAATCAAGCTGGAGCCTGGCGTACAACGGATCACCTATATCGCCACAGAGTTCGACAAAGACAAAGGCTGGGATTCCTACAAGAGTGTCACCGACAACTTTGACGCGCCGGTATATCTGCTGACGCCAGATCTGATTACCCGGTTCGAGCTGGAGCACACACCGAGCGTCATTACTGCCAGAGGCAAGAAGTTTGTTGTCCGCGAACTTGCTGAGGAGGGCGGTGAATGATTTTTGCCCCGGCTTTCCAACCAATTAAAGACGTCGGCACAGGTTCGTTTGTCGCTGCTGAGGTACTGGCTCGTTGGTACGACGAAGGCCGGGTTCTTACACCATCCTCTCTGTCATCTCCTCCTTATTGGGGACTGGTGGATATGGAGATGGCACGGTTCATTCAGGACAACCTTCATTATTGCTTGGATCTGTACCCGGCTCTCTTTCTGAATGTCTCCGAACAAACTTTGCAATCAGACGTCATCTTCAAGGCGTGGTGTAGGGTTGTCCGCGACATTGCTAAAAATCACTCATCACGGCTTGTCATCGAGATTACAGAGGGCATTCAGGACGCCTCTCTCGCATCGAGATGGGAGGCTCTGACCGAAATAGGGGTTGAGCTGGCGCTGGATGACTATGGAGACAAAAACTCTTCTCTGGATCGCCTGAGCCGTTATGACTGGCACTATTGCAAGTTTGACGCGAGAAGACTGCGGTCGCTTGAAGACTACCCGGCCATCCTCCACTGCCGCCGAAAAGGCATACAGCTCATTGCTGAGCAGGTGGAGAGCTTCCCATTGGGGGAGAGCGCCAAATTACTTGGACTGTCATGGCAACAAGGTTTCTATCACGGGAAGCCTGCTGTCATGGAGAAAAATTTGAATTACGTAAAGGCCTTACCATGATGCAAAAAATTCTACGGATCATGGCCGTTAGCGCGGTCTTTTGGGTTGGTTCGGTATCGGCTGACCCTGGGTGCCAGAATGCGGAAGTGATCGGCGGAAAACTGATTACTGACATCTGCTGGAGCTGTATTTTCCCTATCAAAGTAGCAGGGGTTCCTATAAGTGGTGGAGGCGGATCATTCCCGAGTGAAGCCGTAAGCAACCCTCTGTGTATGTGCGAGGATAATCTAGGGGTCCCTCGGCCTGGAGTCACCACTTCTATGTGGGAGCCAGCACGGCTCGTTGAATTTCAGAGAGTGCCTGGCTGCTCATCAGTCTTGAATGGTGTCAGGTTCCCGTTTGATAGGACTAACCAAGGGCATCATGGCATGGGAGACATGGATGGTGGTGATGGTTCTTTTATGCACTATCACTACTATGCGTTTCCTCTGTTGGTGATGCTCGATTTATTTATTAAGCAGACCTGTAATGCTGATGGGTATATGGATCTCGACATCATGTACATGTCGGAGCTCGACCCGACCTGGAACAATGATGAGCTCGCTTTTTTTACCAATCCAGAGGCGGCGGCAGTAGCAAACCCAATTGCGGCGGCTGCGTGTACTGCTGATGCTGTCTCATCAACCGCTGGAAAACCTTTAAAACAGCTTTTCTGGTGTGCTGGTTCATGGGGCACCCTGTATCCATTTAGTGGCAACCAGAATGGTGGAAAAGGTGTTATCCGCGATAGCAGTCTTCTTAGCACAAGGGTTCTGGCTGCTTTGCATCGCCGGGGGTTAGCGTGGAAGACAATGGGTTCTGAGGCTATGTGTAGAGGCGTTATTAGCCCAACACTACCCAAAACGCAGTACAAATTCACGCTATTGCATCCGGTTCCAGAGACAAACTCATCTCACGTAATTGGCGAATCCACTCTTACGTGGGGTCTGGCGCGAACTATACCGGCAATTGGGCAAGACCCTATTTACACCATCTGGCGATGGAATGATTGCTGTAACAATTGAGCAGACCCTAACGAATTTGCACGGGCATTTTAGATTATGCCCCAAAAGGGCCACTACACGTACAGGTGGCCCTTGTCTTCTCAGATAGCATGGGAAGGTTGAAATGGAGAACACAATGCGAAGTCATAATTACTTTATGAAAGCTGTGGCCTCGCTGTTGACAGTAACCATGTCTGCGCTGCCGATACATTCCTACGCTAACGGTAGCCAAGACCAGGACATCACAGCGGTGGGTAAAGAGGCCCAGGCTTTCGGACAAAACCTCTCAAACTCATTCAAGTCGAGCTCGGGGACTGTGCAAGATGGCACAATCTCTATGCCGACGTTGAAAGACGGTCAATTCCAAATGAACGGGGGGAGTCAGATTAATGTCAATGATCTATTCCCCGGAACGAGCGGGACCAACAATAAACCTGATAGTTATTACTTCCCTGATGCCAATAAACCTGATGTGGGCGGTCTGCAAGGCATTTACGACTCTGGCGATGACATGGACAGCGTGGGGAATAATGCAAAAGGGTCGCTGTGGAGTGATGCCAATAGTGCTAATCCATCAATCTCTGGTGCGGCATACAAGGTTCTTCTCGATGCCTCTAATCGATCACGCCCTGATTTCAGTAATGACCCGGTACTAAATCTAAGCAAAAAGACCTATGAGGATATGGACCTCATCGCAGGTGGCTTTGGGGATTGTTCTGCCGAAACAACCATCAATCAGAATACTATCAACGCCCACATTCCAGAGTATGAACGGTGTCAGCGTGTTGTAGATCAAAGCGCGGACTGTGAGGTTGTCCATGACTACGACGCCTCTGTGGTGAAGCACTATGATGGTCCATATAACCTCAAATCTTGTGGAGAAGGCTGTACTGAGTTGTGGATTGGTCGAGTGGGGGACAACTACTGGAGTGGTAACTGCAAGATTTATGAGGAGTACACGCGGGTCCAAGTCAGCAATCCAGATGCCATAGTGTCTGCAACGCTTGAATACGCCAAGTGGGATGACTACATGCAAGTGTGGGTCGGTAAGTCCGGCCAAGAGACTAAAGTGTGGTCTGGCCCAGATGGCAACTTCCCTCCAGAAACAGCCGGTAGATGTGAGCTCTCCACGAGTTGGGAGCGAAACCCTAATGTTGATGTCACTCCCTATTTTAAGAACGTGAAAGATGGTGATGTTGTTACGTTTAAGATCCGCGTTTCAGTAAGTGGCGAAGGTGAGGGTTTTGGCCGCATAAAACTCCGCTATGACCCATCGAAAGCCATTACCAAGGATGAGTGGGCTCCACAGAGCTGCATGGATTCAGCCAAAGGGGTGGTAGATGGTTTTGCGGAAGGCGAGATCACATGTATAGATGACCCGACTGATGCTACTGGCTGCACAGTCATCAATGGGATCAAAGTTTGCGAATCTCAACTCAAGCCGTCACCTTTGCCTGGTATTCCAAAACTATGCAAAAAGGTTCGAGTTAAAGCTGACTATGACTTCTATAAGGGGCAAATGGACTGCTGGACAGACCCTCAAGGTGAAACGCACTGTCCGGTAAACACGGGCGGGAATCTCGATAGCTGTCAGAAATATGAAGAAAACCCTCAGTGCGGCTTCATCAGTTCCAAATGTGTTGATGGTGCTCAGGGAAGTTCTGGTACGTGCTACGTCCACGAGGATACTTATGACTGTGGTACAGATGTTTCTGTTCCGACCTTGGAAAAGGAAACTGAGTACCAGTGCGGTGGGCCTATACGCTGCATGGGAGATGACTGCCTTGATTTGACCAAAACACAAAGCACTGATTTTGCTCGCGCTACTGCGTTGCTCAATGCAGCCCAATTCATGACGCAGGATATGAGCTGCACAGGCCAAGATGGGGATGACAATCCTACCGGGGATGAAAACGTTATTTGCTCTGCTTTTGCAGGGGAAGCTGGCGAATGCAAGATAGCTGTTGGGGGAGTTTCTGATTGCTGTGAAAAGCCAACCAATATATCTCTTGCCGATTATCTGAACCTAATAATGGCCGTTCCAAAGCTCGATGGCGCAGTGATGGGGCTGACTGATGGTAATGCGCTTAAAGGTGCTTATCAGGTACTTAGGGAACCTGCCCTTCAAGGGTGGACAGAAGTCACAAAACCGTTCACAAGTTATATAGAGAACGTTTCAGGTGCTGTTGATTCGTTCTTCCAGCCTGTAGAGCAGTTTGTTGATCAACTCATTGACCAGCTCAAAGAGCAAGTCAAAGAAGTGATGATGGATGTCATGAAATCAGCAGGCCAAGATGCAGCAACAGAGCAGGCGGCTGCCGCAGCATCTGAACAAGCTGCCGAAGCAATGATGGAGACTGCGACAACATGGCTTAGCACTGCCATGACGATATATACCGTCTATGTCGTTGCGATGGTGATGATCCAGATGATTTATAAGTGCGAGGAAGAAGAGTTCACTATGAACGCAAAAAGAGCGCTCAAGAATTGCACCTATGTAGGCTCTTATTGTAAATCTAAGGTGTTGGGCGCTTGTATTGAAAAAAGAGAAGCGTATTGCTGCTTCAATTCTCCGCTCTCTCGTATTATACAAGAACAGGTTCGCCCTCAATTGGGGCAGAACTTTGGAGACCCCAAAAATCCTCAGTGTGAAGGGATTCCACTAGATAAAATTGCCGAAATTGATTGGAGCAAAATTAATTTGGATGAGTGGCTTGGGATATTACAGCAGAACGGTAAATTCCCTGATCCGGCCTCAATAAATCTCGACTCGCTGACTGGAGCAGGGAATGACTTCAATATTGACGGGACGCGGAAGAATGCTCAGGAAAGGGCGTTGGAGCGGTTGGAAGGGATTGATATTGACGCGAAGCGAAAAGAGGCGACAAACAGCATAGACCCTCAAACAGGCGCGCCAACTGGTGGTGGATAAAAAAAGGGGCCTTTCGGCCCCTTTCTCATGTAGATTGATTACGCTTCTGGGTAAACAAATAACTCTGCTTTTCCCTGATCAAGAAGGTAAGGGAAAGCAACTTTTTCGCCATTATCCAGCTCAACCGATTTTGGAGCAAGGTAGAGGTAGGCCCAAGCTGGTAGCTGTTTGCTAATAGCTGCGTAGATCGCTTGCTGAGGAGCATGGCTTGCTGCCCCATTACCGACATTCACAAAGTTGTATGCGGTCTCATGGCCTGATGTGAAGGCATACGCTGTACCTTGAACGCCAGAGACAAAATTAGGAGCTGACCCTAGGCGAGGCTCCACGATTTTCACCTTAACGGAACACATGTCAGCTACCTTACTTTGTCCGTTCACCCACGTCGGGCAACCCCATTCATTCTTGTAGAACTGATAGGTTAGGCGACCGTCTTTGTCATACAGAAGCGTGAAATTGGCACCCAAATCAGTCAGCGCTGACTCAATGGAAACTTTCACATGTGAAAGAAATTTGGCCTGAGCGTCTGCCGGTGAAACTGCTTCGTTAGCAGGCATCCAAGCGATCAAGCTATTGCGAGCGCCATGCTGTTTGGGGCCGATAGCCCAGTTCGCAAGGTTGACCAAGCCACCTTGCCAGTCGGTCATTCCGAGCTGAGGGGACATGTAGCCAGACAGCACGTAGGCTGCCCCAAACGTTTTGGTGTCGGTCAGACGCTCCAGCTTGTCACGCGGAACAGAAGCGTCTTGGATGCCTGTTACCAGGCCACCGGCCTCCGCGATGTTGTAAGCGCGACTGTGATTGGTTTTGTACGCTGTGGGTTCGTAACTGCTGGTGGATGCACAGCCAGATAGAGCTGCTACAGCCAGAGCCACGGTGGTGATTAAAGCCTTTTTCATGTTGTTCTCCGTTCTTACCTGAGTTGAATCTGATTTACTTCGATAATATCACAGCATCAAAAAATGCAACCATAAAAGACAAAAAAAAGCCCCTCGGGCGAGGGGCAAAGGTTTGGGCTGGGTTATGCTGCTTTTGTTTTCTCGGCTTCGTCTGCGATTTCCTTGTCGCCGGTTGCAGATTCCGGAGCGGCTTCGGCCACTTCACCTTCTTTGCCTTTGCTGTGGGCGGAAATGCGAGCCCGTTTCTCGATGCCGATGATTCGACCGGCCAGCTTGATGAGGCGTTGCTGCCATTGGTAAGTGGCGTCGGTGCGCTGCTTGCTGGTCAGTACGGTGTTCAGCCAGAGAGTGTCAACGATCCCCATCAGGGTATCCAGTTTGCGGATCAGGTGTGCAAACTGAGCAACCTGAGGAGAGTTGATCTCGATGGTGTATTCATTCGGGTTGGTGTAGCCGGGCATCATGTCGATGCCGTTGTCTTCCATCAGCTTGTTGAGCTGGGCGGTAGCTTTGTCCAGGTCTTCGGAGACCTTGGAAATGTGTTCCAGGATGACGGTTTCAACCTGGTCGATTTCGTCCTGCTCACCGATGATGCGAAGGATCACGTCGATGGAGAACAGGGAGTTGGAAACTCGCTCAAAGCTGCGTTCCATGACGCGCTGAGCTTGGAGGCTGTTTACTTTCAGAACTTGCTTGAAAACAGGGCGAGAGTAGTGGTTGCTGCGGTCGTTGTTTGTGTCCAGTGCTACTTGTGCTTCTGCCATTAGAGATACTCCTAAATTTGAGGTACAGATAAACGCACTGGAAAGGATAAATGCGGTCAATCTGTAACCTGACCTCTCGAAGTGCCCAAAATGGACAGTTACAGCGTTTTCTGTTTAGCAAAGGTGAGCTATATTTGAATCATCTTAGTCGCTCTGCGGCTATAGGTGAGATAGCTGGTCTCCGAAAACAAACAGCATCTAGTCTTATGCCGTATGGCATTACTTAACCCCAAGCCGGGGGCTTCTCCCGGTTTTCGGGTGTTGCCCCTGTTTTTTTTACATAGGAGCAACACCATGCACATCATCACTTTCATTGTAGTTCTGCTTGCATCTCTGGGCGCACTGTACGTAGGCGCGAAGGCATTTGCTTTTTCCTTCATCGTTCTCGCTAAAGTGTTCCAGCGTATCGGTTTGTTCCTTTGGAACAAATTCGCAGTTCCTGCAATGCGGTCTGTACAGGCCGTCATCAAAGAACGTGCTGCCAAGGCTGAACAAGCCAAAGCAGTCGTTGAACCTGAGGTAACTCAAGTTCAAGAAGTCGCTAAACAAGAACCTGACTGGGATTATCTCGAAATCCCGACTTACCTTCGTAAGGGCAAGGAACTTGTTTGGTAATAACTGTCGCTGAGTAATCTTCGACACTTTCAAACCCATCGGGGCAACCATACCCCGACGGGGATGTTGCCCCTTTTTGCTTAGGAGCAACATCATGGAAATCGCTATCATCGCTTTGTGTATCCCTGCTGGTTGGGCAATCTCTCGTCCTTTCGTGAGAATCGCTGAATCGTTCGGTTACTGCTGATAGTCAACGCAAAGGGAGGGGGCAACCCCTCTCTTTCTGGTCAAGCCTCTGTGGCTTGTCCTCAAAGTCTTCTGGTGTCAGTTGGCTTTGACGACAAGCTACAGGGGGAATGTCGAATGCAACAGAATCTTCATGTTTACGACGATCACGCAGGCATCATCTATCTGGCTGATGGACGCGAGGTGAAATTTGATCCGAAACTGTATTCCAGCTCCTACCAGGCGCACAGTGAAGCAGTGAAGTGGGCCAAAGAAACCGGGGTCATTGGTCAAAACGACGATGTGGTGATGTTCGTCCATTGAGGGAGTAGCCTCCAGGAGAGGCTACTCTCCTCGCTCCTTAAAAGTCTTCTTACTCATGGTGAATACCATCAGTAAGCAGATTTTGTTCTCTTCGGAGAGCGAAAAGTGCGATAGCTGGTCGCCAAAAACAAACAGCAAATTAACGTTAATTTACTAGCCCAACCGGGCGCATCCGCCCGGTTCGGGACGTGGTGCGCCTGTCACAATAGGAGCGCACCTATGTCTCAATACTCTCAATTCTCAGTAAGCAAGGTTTTCGGTATGCCCAGCATTCCGGAGAAGGTAACGGCCATCGGCTACGCTGACGGTTCAAACCCTTTCATCCCTGCCACTGATACCAACTACGTTTTCCGCAAAGAGTTTCTGCGAGAGGTCTTGGCCTATCTCAAAGAGCCTGGCGGTGACGCATTGTTCGTAACCGGCCCTACCGGGTCTGGCAAAACCTCAGGTATCACCGAGATCGCTGGTCGTCTCAACTGGCCTGTTCAGCAAATCACTGCCCACGGGCGGATGGAGCTGACAGATCTGATTGGACATCACGCTCTGGTCGCGGAAAAGCCTGGTCAACCACCTGTCATGAAGTTCATGTATGGACCTCTGGCAGTCGCTATGCGTGAAGGTCATCTGCTCCTCATCAACGAGGTGGATTTGGCCGACCCTGCCGAGCTGGCTGGTCTCAACGATGTCCTTGAAGGGCGTCCCCTTGTGATCGCTCAGAATGGCGGGGAAATCATCAAGCCGCACCCGATGTTTCGTGTGGTCGTTACTGGTAACTCTACGGGGTCCGGTGATGCTTCTGGTTTGTACCAGGGGGTGATGATGCAGAACCTCGCAGCTATGGATCGCTATCGTTTCACCAAAGTAGGGTATGCGGATGAGGAAGCTGAACTCAGCATTCTTGGCCGTGCTACTCCGAAACTTCCGGAAAATGTGCGGAAGGGAATGGTTCGGATTGCTAATCAGGTCCGCAAACTGTTTCTTGGCGAAAACGGTGAAGATGGTCAGATCAGCGTCACCATGTCCACTCGGACGTTGGTGCGTTGGGCGAAACTGTCTCTAGCGTTCCGTGGTGCCCCAAATGCTCTTGAATACGCCTTGGATCAAGCTCTGCTTATCCGTGCGGCCAAAGAGGAGCGTGAAGCCATCCTGCGTGTTGCGAAGGATGTGTTCGGGGACCAATGGCGCTAAGAGGTGACGCATGAAGAAAAATGACTGTTTGTGCCGTCGTTACACTGCTAAAGAGTGGGGCAATGACGAAACCACAATAGAAGTCTTCATTGGCTACAAGTTGCTCCGGGAGCCCAGCTCCTCGGAGCCAGGCCAATTCACGATGGTCGAGCTACGCCGAACCGTCACTGATGGGAAAGCTGAAAATTGGTCTGAGACAAAGCTCGAAGGACCTTTTGAAGCTAACGGCCCAGACACGATCCCAATGTCCTACAAGGACAAAGAAAGCCAGTATGTGTCACAGTTTCTCAGCCAGGGGTACACCTTTCTGGATGAGGTGCTGGTAAACGCAGAGACACAGACGGTGCTGGAAGGGGGGAATGTTTCAGCCGGACAAACAGCCAGCTTGGGATCTCTCAACTGGCTGTTATCTCCGCCCTCTGAGTTACCTCCAGGTGACATAAACCTCTTCAAAGGTTTTGTTGCTGGGGTTTTTGCCAAAGGAGCCGGTTTAATCGGCTTTGAGGTTGCTCGGAGCGAAGGCTCAAATGACTTGCTACCCAGTGTGCTGATGCGTACTGACAGCGGTTATGAGCTTGGGGTTAGCACTGGACTAGGCGAAAACACTATCCATCCAGCTACGCTGGAAGGCGCTGGTGAACTCCGCCCGGAACATGGTCACAAACCCCTGCTGATGTTGGTTTACCTGCAACAGCGTTTCGCGGATGACTTTTCAAACGTAGAGAAGCCGCTGGTGGCATTCTGTGATGAACAGGGTGATACCTTCGACTACGAGCGTTTTGATTCACTAAAACCCCTCATTGAACGGTTTGGTTTCAGCTACGACGAAGTAAGAGCAGATGCAGAAAGGCTTGGCCTTGTATCTGAGCTGATTCGCCTGGCAGAGATCGACGCCGAACAAGAGGATCACTTTTTTTAACCCTTACGGGGGCTTGCTCCCCGAAAGGGGCGTTGGCCCTCTCCAAATAACTTGGAGGTCATGATGTCTAAAGGCGTCAACAAAGTAATTCTGGTCGGTAATCTCGGTTCTGACCCGGAAATTCGCTACATGCCAAGCGGCACTGCCGTTGCCAACTTCAACGTTGCAACAACGGATACGTGGCGCGATAAGCAGTCTGGCGAGCAAAGAGAGCATACTGAGTGGCACCGTATTGTGCTTAAAGGTCGTTTGGCGGAAGTCGCTGGTGAGTACCTGAAAAAGGGCTCCCAAGTCTATCTCGAAGGGAGCAACCGCACCCGGAAGTGGACTGACAGCCAACAAATCGAGCGCTACACCACCGAAGTACACTGCGTTGAAATGCAGATGCTTGGTGGTCGTGGAAATGCACCTCAGGACAACTCTCAACGTGCAGCGCCCCAAAAAGGGCAACGTACAGGAGCCGGTACGCAATCTGCTCCTGTGCAGCAATCAGCACCGCAAGGTGGTATGGGCGGAGGCTATGGTCCCGCTCCTGATGGCTGGGATGATGACATCCCGTTCATGCGGCTGCACCACTTGGCTGGCGGGTAACACCGCCAACTCTTACTAAACCCCACGGGGGCACTCATGCCCCGAGGGGGTCATGGTGTCCTCAAACCGTTCATTCGTGAATTGGAGAAACACCATGTCTGATAACAAATCTCTTGTAACCCGTATCGCAAGCCGGTTTGGCGTGGACACCCGAAAGTTCTATGAAACTTTGAAGGCGACCGCATTCAAGCAGCGAGATGGAAGTGCCCCGACCGATGAGCAGATGATGACGCTCCTGATCGTGGCTGAACAGTACGGTTTGAACCCTTTCACTCGGGAAATCTATGCGTTTCCTGACAAGCAAAATGGGATCATTCCGGTAGTAGGTGTTGATGGTTGGAGCCGCATCATCAACGAGCATCCCCAGTATGATGGCGTCGAGTTCGTGTATTCGGACAAGATGGTCAGAATGCAGGGGGCGAAAGTTGACTGCCCTGAGTGGATTGAATGCGTGATTTACCGTAAGGACAGATCTCGCCCTATCCGCATCAAGGAGTTCATTGATGAGGTGTACCGTGAACCGTTTCAGGGTCAAGGTCGCAATGGTGCTTACACTGTTGATGGCCCCTGGCAAACGCACACCAAGCGTCAACTCCGGCACAAGTCGCTGATCCAGTGTTCTCGTGTCGCATTTGGTTTCTCTGGTATTTATGACCAGGATGAAGCTGAACGCATCCGTGAAATGGAGCAGGCATCGGCCATTAACCCGGCTATTGCCAATCTCCCTTCACCATCTCAAGTTCAAAGCCAAGAGCCTTTGGCTATTGAGCACAAAGAGCTTGACCCGATCCTAACCAAACTCGCAAATCGCGCCATTGCTGAAAACGCATGGTCTGCGGCGCATGAGTATGTGAAGGGACGGTATGAAGGTTCGGAACTGCAATATGCGACTCAATTCCTTCGTGACAAGGAGATGGATCAAATGGAGCCTCCGAAACCTGACTACCAGGAAGCGCACGAGCAAGAGTCCGCCGCTGGTGGTTCTGCAAATGCTGAACCTGGTGCCGAAGAAATGCCGCCTTTGAGTGACGAGGACATGATCCCTGTTACAGAAGAGGAGGGCGCGGAAGGCAGTTACTACTAACCCCAACGGGGGGGACTCCCCCGCTGGGGGAGATCTCCCTCCTAACCATTGGAGAGAGGTCCATGAAAATAGTCAACCTATCGCAACGCGAGGAAGATTGGCTTGATTGGCGGCGTCAAGGTGTAACAGCCACTGACGCCGCTATCCTGCTCAATCGGTCTCCGTACAAAACACGATGGAGACTGTGGGCCGAGAAGACTGGGTATGCGCGTGAAGTCGATCTGAGTCTTAATCCGCTGGTTCGCCGGGGGATAGAAAACGAAGATGCTGCAAGACGCGCTTTCGAGGAGAAGTATGATGACATGCTGCTCCCCGCCTGTGTCGAATCGGTTCAATACCCGCTCATGAGGGCCTCCCTGGATGGCCTGAGAGATAACGGGGAGCCCGTCGAGCTGAAAAGCCCGAGTGCGACTGTCTGGGAAGATGTTTGTGCTGAGAAAGCAAACAGCAAGGCATACCAGCTTTATTACCCGCAGGTGCAACACCAGCTCCTGGTAACGGGGGCCAAGCAAGGCTGGTTAGTCTTCTACTTTGAAGGTCAGATTCAGGAGTTTCCAATACTCCGAGACGAAGCCATGATTCAAGAAATCTTGGCCGAGGCTAAAAAGTTCTGGCAACAGGTAGTAGACAAGAAGGAGCCCGACAAAGATCCAGAGAGAGACCTGTACATACCGCAAGGTGAAGAGGTCAACCGTTGGATTGCTGCTGCTGAGGAATACCGCCTCTATGATGCAGAGATTCAGGAGCTGAAACAGCGACTGTCTGAGCTTCAAGAAAGGCAAAAGCCTCATCTCGACACCATGAAGTCCCTCATGGGGGAATACTTCCATGCCGACTACTGCGGTGTGATGGTAACGAGATACAAAGCGGCTGGCCGGGTAGACTACAAAAAGCTGTTGGCTGATAAGGCGTCAGGCGTGAAGCCTGAGGATGTTGACCAGTACAGAGAGAAGTCATCAGAGCGGTGCCGTGTAACGGTTACTGGCTCTGTGAAGCCACGGTACATTGTTGATGAGGACGTGCTTGCTCCTCTTGATGATTTGCCGGAAGAAGTAGAGACGTTCTACTGGTGAGTGGGGGATTTTCCCCCGCTTTCCCTTGGGGATTCTGGGAGTCTCCAACGGAAAGCAAGATTTTGTTCTCTTCGGAGAGCGAAAAGTGCGATAGCTGGTCGCCAAAAACAAACAGCAAATTAACGTTAATTTACTAGCCCAACCGGGCGCATCCGCCCGGTTCGGGACGTGGTGCGCCCCCAACTTTTTGGAGTGCATCATGACTAAAGTGAACCATCTACAAAGCCTCTGTGTTATCCACGTAGACTTTGACATCTGGAGTGGACAAACCCGTTTGTCTGCATCTGATCTCAAGCTGGGCGAGGGTGGTGAAATTCCACCTGAGAAAGTAGCTCAACTGGGAAGTAAGAAGATCTGTGATCCGGCTAAGCTGAAAGGCTTTCATCGCCTGAAAACAGAAACTCGTCGCCTCCTGCTGAAATTCGGTATGCCGTTCATGAACGGATTTGCCGTACCCGTCAGCAAGACCGATGAAATCTGTAACAAGCTGAATGACATCAACTTTCAGTTTAACCAACTGAAACAGGATTTCATCAAAGGTTACAACAAAGCCGTGGATGAATGGTGTCAGGAGAACCCTGAGTATGAACGAGCTATCCGTGCCGGAGCCCTTCCAAAGGAAACGGTCGAGGAGCGGATTGGCTTTGAGTACCAGGTGTTCATGATCCAGCCTGTGAACGAAGATGAGGCCAACGCCAAACGCCTTAACCGCAAGGTTGAGCGCCTGGGTGACGATCTCATCTCCGAAGTGGTTCAGGAAGCGAATAAGTTCTATATGGAACGTTTGGCCGGTCGAGACCAATGTGCGGTCACTACTCGGCAGACACTCCGTAACATCCGCGACAAGGTGGATGGGCTTAGCTTCCTGAACAGCGCTTTTAACCCTCTGGTCAAGCTGCTCGACCAAACCCTCCGGGGATACGAGCAACATGCCGATGGCCGAAACATCGTTGCGCCTTTCTTTTATCAGGTCGTGGCCGCAGTGCTGATCATGAGCGAGAGGGACCGCATCGAGCAGTATGCCAATGGCTCGATTACTGTAGAGGGCATGGCTAATGACATTGGCGGTTCGGGAGCCCAGATGGGGGACCGTTCTAAAGATGAAAAGGCCGAACAGAAAAGCGATAAAGCCGGTGAGCTTATCCCTGCAACAGAGGGTGGCGAAACCAAGCAGCAACAGGTAGGTGGTACTGAATCTGTTCAATCAGAACAGACTAACAGCGGTGGTAACTCTGTTGACCTGGATGAAGACATCGACAACTTCTTCAAGAGTTTTGCAGAACGAGGCGAGGGTGAATCGGAAGATGAATCCAATGCCGGTGATGTGGTTCGAGAAGAGCGTGTTGATGTTGAGGATGAGCTGGTTTTGCCTGAGGAAACTCCGGTAGAGCAAGAGCCTGTCCAAGAGGAGACGACAGAGGAGCCTCTCAACCAGGAGCTGCCTAAAACTGACGACGATGGCGACTATTTCTTCTAATAGTCACTTCAACTAAACCGACCCGGAGGGGATAGCCATTCCCTCCAGGGGTGGACTATCTCCTTCCCTACCAGGAGAAAAGATATGTCCAAAAAACGCACCATTTACAGCGCTCTACCAATCGTGGCCGCAGCCTATGGTGAAAAACTCGGTGTCAAAGTCGCCATCGGTAACGATGACGCATACACCGATGGTAAGACCATCGTGGTTCCGAATATCCCCGACGACTATCCTCACATGGATGCTGTCTGGGGGTATTTGGCCCATGAAGCAGCCCATGTCCGGTTTACGGACTTTGGTGTTGAGCGCCGCAGAGGTCTTCATGCTGAGTTGTCCAACGTTTTGGAGGACTGCCGCATAGAACGGGCCATGATGGAACTCTTCCCCGGTACGTCGCAGACCCTGAATGAGGTTGCTCGCTATATGGCTCAAGCTGGTCATTACGAGCACGTCACAGACAAAGAGGCCCCTGCCTCCATTCTGACAGGGTTTTGTTTGTACTGGTTGCAAACCAAGGCTGTAGGGCAATCCGTCCTTCAACCCTATCTCGATTCGGCTACCCCCGTATTCGAGCGCGTGTTCCCTCAGGGTGTTGTTGTTCGGCTGAACGCTTTACTGCGTAAGGCTGTGAACACTAAGTCAACCGCAGAGGTGACATCCTTGGCCGACCAAATCATCAAGATGATCGAGGAGGAAAAGGAGAAAGAAGAGCAAAAGCCCCAGAATGGTCAGGATGGTAACAACCAGCAGAATGCTGGTGGCAACCAACCTCAGAACAGTCAGGGCGGAAGTGGTAACGATCAAAACCAAGGGCCTGATGCCAATGGTGGTGATCAGCAAGGTAAAGACCAGAAGCAAGACGATGCTAACGGGAAATCTGATCCGAAAGGACAGGGCGACCAAGGCAAGTCGGATACTGATGGTGGCAGCAAGGCAGGACAAAGCCAGGCTGGTGGCAATTCTGACGCGGCGAAACAAGACGCGGCCAAAATGCTCCAGCAGGTTCTGAATGCCGGTGCCGGTGATTTGCGTGGTGACGCGCATGATGCACTTAAAGCCGAGCTCAACCGGGTGGCTCAAGATAAGGGGGACAGTAGCTATATGACTGTTCGCTCTGCTGTGAACACCCAGGACAACCCTGCTGTTGGCAAAAGCCTGGTAGGGGATGTGAAGAGCACCACTTCAAAGATAAGAACGCAGCTCTACGGATTGGTCCAGGCCAGCCAGCGAGTTGCTCACCGTAACCAACGATCAGGGAAGCGTGTGGATGCTCGGAAACTACATCGTGTAGTGACGGGTGATACCCGCGTATTCCTCAAGCCAGAAGCCAAGAAACGCCCTAATACGGCGGTTCACATCCTGGTTGATATGAGCTCCTCGATGGCCTACAAGGCCGCCAATGGAAAGGAGCGTCAAGACATTGCGCGGGAAGCGTCCTTGGCTATTTCGATGGCTCTGGAAGCAATACCCGGCGTAAACCCGGCAGTCACCTTTTTTGGTGGCAACCGGAACCAGCCAGTGTTCAGTGTCGTGAAGCATGGAGATACGGTTCAGAATCGGGCCGGTCGGTTTGGGTTCAAAGCAACTGGCGGTACGCCTATGGCGGAAGCTATGTGGTATGCAGCTTTTGAACTCACCAAGACCCGTGAAGAGCGAAAAATGTTGATCGTAGTGACTGACGGGCAGCCTCAAAGCGCCCCGGCATGTCGCTCAGTGATTGACCTCTGTGAACGAAGCGATGTTGAGGTGATCGGCATAGGGGTAGAGACTACCGCAGTGTCAGGACTGTTCCAAAAGAACATTGTCATTGATGATGCGGCAGCTCTGCAACGCACACTGTTTAAGTTGATGGAGCGGTCATTGACTGCTTTTGCAGCTTAACAGGAAGTGAAACGACAAACGGCTATCCCTTCGGGGGTGGCCGTTTTTATTTGGAGAGTCTATGAACCAATTCCATTCATCTTTGGATTTGTATCATCGGAACAAAGGTAGAAGGGCTACAGTGCCGGAGACGCCTTTTTTACTGCTTGCTAAGCGCATTCCTCCGATGTACTGGAGACTGTTCCAGGGTGTTACTTTGGATAGTCGTATGGGATACACAGGCAGGCGGCAGTTCCACCGTCTTGGGCAAGCAATCGACTGGGCAAAGTCATCAGTTGGCGATTCCTGGTCAAATAAGCGCTTTCACAAGCCGGTAGGCCTCGATGTATTGCTGGCCTGTACTGCGAGTAAGGTGCCTGAACATCTGGTCGAAGAACTGAAAAGACGGGGCAGTTGATGCGTCTTTGAGCTTTGCACCCGAAAAGGGCAGTTTGAGCGTTCCTGTTCACACAGCTCTCGTGGAACAATCAAAGTGAGGAGGGAATACCCTCCCACTTTCTCAGAGGCCTTCATTGAGGGTTGCTGAGAAAGTGAATTTTGTCCTCTCTGAGGGCGAAACGTGCGATAGCTGGTCGCCAAAAACAAACAGCATTCAACCTCAGCCTAAGGGCGCACTGCGCCTGACAGGCTCTGTGTGCCCAAGTTACTTTAAGGAGCACACATGTCTCATCTGAACAATCTCAAATCCGTAATGATCTCTCTCGCCGCCGAACATAAGCTGCCTGAAATCTACCAGGATGACATCACTACCGATGTGGAGTCTCTGGATCGATTCGATGGTTTACGTCTGGTCTGGCTGTTGCGGTCTTGCGGCAGCGTATTGGTGCCAGCGGAAGTTGGCGTTAATCCGATCTATATCACCCA
Organism: Proteus vulgaris; assembly: GCF_033708015.1. Classification (NCBI taxonomy): domain Bacteria; kingdom Pseudomonadati; phylum Pseudomonadota; class Gammaproteobacteria; order Enterobacterales; family Morganellaceae; genus Proteus; species Proteus vulgaris. The sequence continues at coordinate 106,974 of NZ_CP137921.1, forward strand.
TTGGTTGTGGTCTAACCACGGTCAACAGGTGGTTCCATTCTCTGTGGATACCCGCACGGGGTTGATTGAAAAAATCGACTTCGAGCAAGCTGAAAAGCTGATCATGCAGATGCCTTGCAACCTCTCTTCATTGCAGAACAAGGAATACTTGGTTGACCAGGTAAACCGAGTATTGCAACGAGGTTGTGAAATGCGTATCTGGGGTATCTTCGAGTCTCCAAGCTCGGTGGAATCCGTTGGTGGTTGGAAAGAGTGGCAGAGCTATTTCAGCTCTACTGGGAATCGACTGATGGCCGATTTCGTTGGTAAAGCCATTCGATTCACCAACCCTCGATAAATCGCCGTTCAACCATTAACCCTAATTAACCCTATGGGGCTCCGATAGCCCTGAGGGGACGGGGCTCCGCAATCGCAATAAGGAGTCCCTATGAAAAACCTATCAGCTTTGGAAGCAGTTCTTGACTACGACAAACCTTCTCGACGTTTTCTTGATGAGCTCAACGAAAACCAGATGAAGGATTTGTCCGGGGAAATCTTCGCCAAGCTCTACTGGAGCAAGCGTAATCCCCAGTGGTACGAGAAAGACACCAATCGGCTGTTTGCACGACTTCGTTGGGTTCAGCGCATCATCAAGAAGCGCTTGAAAACCGGCAAGGTTAAACCTGAACTGACAGAAAATGGTTCAGTGATGGAGCGCTTCAACTTCCCTTATGGTGACACTCTCGATTTCTTCCATCGGTACTTGCGACATCCCAAATGGGAGGTTGTGTATCAAGAATCGGGGTGCAGTGCCTTTTGGAAAAATGAAGCAACGCTTGAGCTATGCACCTACTGCGAAGGTGATGTGGTCATGATGAAGGCTCCTGATGAAGCAACCTTCTTTCGTGATTGCAATCGCCTTAGCTGGTGGTATGCAGATAACGCTTGATCTTAATCCCTAACCAGGGGCGAACCGGCCCCTGATGGGAGCATGGTGCGCCCCATCTATGATGGAGGACGCCATGTTCAAATCATCAGTATGCTCCTACGAAAACAGGGGGCCTTACGGAAACAACAAGTACCGAGGCAACTGCTCGGGCTTTATCGTTAAAGACTTCATTGAGTCTTACATGAGAAAGCCGAACGGGCTGGTGGCAGACCCAAGTGTTGGGGGTGGCTCTAGCATCGACGTTGCCAATGAACTTGGTGTCCGTTTCAAAGGGACAGACTTGCATCAGGGGTTCAACCTGTTGCGGGATGACTTCCTTTCGTTCCTCGGAGAGCCTGCACACCTGATCTGGTGGCACCCTCCTTACTGGGACATGATCCAGTATTCAGGTAAGCAGTGGGGCGAGCCCAACAAATGGGATATGAGCCGCATGAATTTGCCTGAGTTCGTTGAAGCCCTTGAGCTGGCCGTTATGAATATTCATGACGCCTGTGAGCGAGGAGGGCATTACGGAATCCTCATGGGAAACCTGAGGCGCGATGGGGATTATTTCAACCTGTCCAGCCTTGTGGAACGTATCGCACCTGGGAAGCTGGTGGATGAGATCATCAAAACACAGCACAACTGTGTGAGTGACCGAACTCAGTATTCCGGGAAGCTGGTGCGTATCGCCCATGAAAAGCTGTTGGTGTTTCGTCGTAACGACGTTGCCTCATCGCTCTGTCTTCTTGCTGCCGTACACCGTCGAGCAACCAATATGGTTTCGACTACGTGGAAAGCTGCAATACGCCGAACCCTACAGGGGAAAACGTTGAAGCTGGAGCAGATTTACAAAGAGATTGAACCCTACGCAAAGCATCGAGAGAACAACCACTGGCAAGCAAAGGTCAGGCAAGTTCTTCAAGATGCCAGGTTCTTTATTCGCATCGAGGTAGGTGTCTATGCACTTGCTGAGTAGCCCAACCGGGGCGTGACATCCCGGAGGGGATTGGTCGCGCTCATCAACAACAAAGGAGCGTGACCATGAACGTACAACTTCAAGCCAGCAACAATGTGCTGTTGGCGCAAATCGAAAGCAAAGGCCTCACTGTTGAAACGCATTGTCGCAGTGGCTTTTGTGGCATGTGCCGGGTTCGTCTACTCGAAGGTCAAGTGGCTTATGACGAGACGCCCATCGCATTTGTCAAAGAAGGGGAAGTGTTGGTTTGCTGCGCTAAAGCAAAAACCGATGTGACCTTGGAAATTTAACCCATCCGGAGGAGCCTTTCCTGCGGGTGGGGCTCCTCTATCCATTACGAGGAGAAACACTATGTCTATCAATACCAAAGTTGAACAAATCGCATACGGTCATGCTACCGCTCTAGTGCTCAGTGAACTGGGCCAACAAGAGAATTGGTGCAAGGCTTATGAGTATTTGTCTGAGTGTGTAGAACGGGGAGACGAACCTGAGGATCTGGTCGTTTGGCAACCGTTTGAGCACTGGGAATGGAAAGACATTCTGGAGCAGATCGAGAGCGAAGCCGAGTCTCTGCTTTCGACTATTAAGTCGGTTTTAGGCTTGGCCCACAAAGGCATCATTCAGTCAGCAATTGACTGCTCTCTGGATTCGGACATGACCCAGCTTGACCTGATTGGAATGGTCGAGCTCGGAAGTGAAATCGAAGATGGGGAGTGTGCTGGAGGTGGCTATGCAGCTTAACCGATACACGGCCAGGGAGTCTGACAAAAGTCGGATACTTCGGACCATAGGCTGGTGCAAGCGCAACCACCTTACACTTGCCGGTCTTCCATACGAGGACAATCTTGCAGGAAGTGATGGGATCAGCATAGAGATCATCACTCCTCCTGGTATGTCGCGGGAAATGTTGGAGCAAGCCGTCAGAGAGGGGTATTCAGAGCGAGATGTCGTAAGGCATCGCATTCTGGAGTGCCCTGTCGGTTGGTTCATGGAAGCTGATGGCAAGGCATTTGATCATGAAGTGTTCCACGATTACGTGGTGGCTCATGGTTATGGCGAACCTTCCAGCGAAGCCTATGAGCTGGCGGAGCGGTGGTTCTGGCAGGGCAACGATTATGCGTTGATAGCTGCGGAAATAGTTGCTCGTGATCTTTGTGTTCGTGATGACGAAGATGAGGACTGATCCTATGGATGCTGTAGCGCATATAGCAGCAGATAACCTTGTACCGGCATGTGGAGGTGCAGAGAAGCCGTTTACCGTTAGTGGTAGACAGTGGCTTTACTGCTATCACCCAGCCAGTGGGAGGCACTGCTACTTAGACCTCGATAATGACCGTCCAGTCTGGCATCGAGGATTTCATCCTGCTTTTCATCCTGAGCTTGAGTTCGCTGATGAAGCTGAGTTGCTTCGACCAGTTGAGCGAAAGCCTGACCATGAAGAGCTGGAGGATTTTTACTTTTAACCCACGGGGCCGCTCTTCCTGATGGGAGACGGTCCTCCATTCTCAAAGGAGAAGACCATGAAAGATCACAGTCAAACGATTGTGTTCCCTGGGAACAATGTTGAATCACTTGCTGAGGCTAACGCCATGTTGAGCGCTGTGTCGGAAGATGCACGTAAAGCCAGCAATACGGAAGACAAACGTGACCTTGAATCGCTTCAAGGCTGGCTGGAAGAGAACATCAATTCTCAACTGGCAGGCGTGAAGTAACTATGACTGTAACCCCACTGGGGGCTTCATGCCCCTGTGGGGGCATGGTGCCCGTAAAAGGAGTCACCATGAATGCAGTGAAGATGATCCAGAAGGAAAACCAGCTTGAGCTGCCGCTTTTCTTCCTGGATGAAGAGCCGAAGACCGCAGAAGTCATTCCATTTGAGCCAAAGCCTGAATGGACTGATGATGAGGTAAGGCAGTTACGTGATGGGCTTTTATGGCATAGCCTTAGAGTCCTTGCTGATGGTCGAGCTGGAAGTGAAATCAAGCAGGAAACGATGGCTTGGGTGATGTCCGATGAGGTACATCCATTCTCATTTGTGGTCTGCTGCGATGAAGCAGGTTACGATCCATCTGGAGTAAGGGAAGGCGTGAAGTCTATCCTAAACCGCTTAGCGCGGGTTAAAGCGGGGGGTTAACCCCCTGCTTTCCCAGTGGCATCGACTTTCACATGTGAAAGTTTGTGCCCCTCGGAAAGCAAGATTTTGCTCTCTGTCGAGAGTGAATAGTGAGGTAGCTGGCCTCCCCAAACAAACAGCATTCTACATAACCCTTGGGGGATCACTGCCCCTCGGGCTGGTGGTTCCCTGACAAACATGGAGCCACAACTATGACTACTCTTGCCAGCTTTGCGAATCCGATTTCTGTTATTCAACGCTCACCAACCAGTGGGGTGTTTGGCACAAATCAGTTCGTAGGAGACAAAGAGGGATTTGTACAAAAGGTGCTCGGAAAGTGGTACTGCAATCCAGGGAATACCATTCCCGTTGAGAGCATGTCCCACCTTGAGCAGGCGGAGAAACTGTATGACTTCTATGTCAAGTATCTCCAAGTGAAAGAAAAGATCTCTGTGAACCTTGGCCGGGTGCTGCATAAGCTGTACAGCACTGGTTCTATCAAGGAAGCAGAGATCGTGCTTGAAGCAATAAAGGCTCAGGCTGGCGTAACAGCTTGAGCAATCTACTAACCCTAAACCGGGTGCATCCGCCCGGTTCGGGACGTGGTGCGCCCCCAAACTATTTGGAGTGCATCATGGAAAAACATAACCTCAAATCCGGATTCAGCATCTATTTCGCTGACGTCCATTTCGAGAAACAAGTCTACGCATTCGGCTCAGGACTTGGCTTCACCTCTGTGATTTACGCCTACTCGCTGGGCCGAGATCCGGAAGAAGCTGAGAAGCTGGCGCTTGAAAAGTACGACTCTGACGAAACGAAGGTGAAGAAGGTGCATGTCAATCTGGCTCGCAGCCAGGACATCAACCGCTACACCTTCCCTGAACAAATGGCTGGCTTTGCTAATGCCATTCAGTCTCACGGCATCGCTGTGAACTGAGAACCACTTTAAACCCATCGGGGCCATTACTTCCCGATTGGGACGGTAGTGGCCTCTCAACCGAAAGGAGAGAGCTCATGGCTACTATCGTAAACACCAAGTTAGGAGAACATCGAGGCAAGAAGCGCGTCTGGCTGGAAGGCCAAAAGCTACTGCGTGAAGGTTACTATCCTGGCATGAAGTATGATCTGGAGCTGAAAGATTCCCAGGTTGTGCTTCGCGTCAAAGAGGAGGGTAAGTTCACCATCAGTAAGCGTGAGCGCAATGGCCGGGTGTCTCCAATCATCGATCTGACCGTGCAGGAGCTTGCTACCGTTTTTGACGGTGTAGAGATGCTCCGCGTGTTCATCCGTAACGGCGCAATTGTGATCTCTGCTCACCATCAACAAGAGCGAGTGATCGAGCGCGTCAACCGGCTTATCAGTAAGCTGGAGAATGGAGAATCGCTTTCGGTATGCAGCCTCTTTCATGGGGGTGGTGTGCTTGATAAAGCGATTCACGCCGGTTTTCACAAGGCGGGAATTGCCAGTGCCATATCTGTGGCCGTGGAGATGGAAGGGAAATATCTCGATTCGTCTTTGGCAAATAACCCGGAGCTTTGGAACGAAGATTCTATTGTTATCGAATCGCCAATCCAGGCTGTGAATCTCAGCAAACGCCCACCACAGGTGGATGTTTTGATGGGGGGCATACCGTGTACCGGCGCGTCAAAGTCAGGTCGCAGTAAGAACAAGTTGGAGTTTGCCGAATCGCATGAGGCGGCAGGTGCCATGTTCTTCAACTTCCTGCAATTCGTAGAAGCGCTAAACCCAGCCGTTGTGCTGATTGAGAACGTGCCTGAGTACCAGAACACCGCTTCGATGGAAGTGATTCGTTCGGTGCTCTCTTCGTTGGGTTACTCCCTACAAGAGCGCATTCTCGACGGCAATGAGTTTGGGGTTATTGAGCGCCGCAAGCGTCTTTGTGTTGTTGCGCTTTCCCACGGGATCGACGGGTTTGAACTTGAGAAGGTTCAGCCTGTTCGCACCAAGGAAAGTCGCATACAGGACATCCTGGAGCCAGTTCCGCTCGATTCTGAACGTTGGAAGTCATTTGACTATCTGGCTGAGAAGGAGTTGAGAGACAAAGCTGCTGGCAAGGGGTTCTCTCGCCAGCTTCTGACTGGCGACGATGAGTTTTGCGGCACCATAGGTAAGGACTATGCAAAATGCAGAAGTACCGAACCTTTCATTGTTCATCCAGAACAGCCGGAGTTGTCTCGCATCTTTACACCGACAGAACATTGTCGAGTGAAAGGGATACCAGAGGAACTCATCCAAGGTCTGTCGGACACTATTGCCCACCAGATTCTCGGGCAATCGGTAGTCTTTCCCGCGTTCGAGGCTTTAGCCCTCGCATTAGGGAACAGCCTGTGGAGCTGGGTTGGAATGATGCCAATCATGGTCGAAGTCGTGGATGAATCACAGCCGGTGATCGGTGGTGAAGACTTCCATTGGGCAACGGCATTGGTTGACGCAAAGGGCACTCTCAAGCTGTCACCGGCAGCGAAAAAACAGGGGATGCCCTTCAACATTATGGATGGTCAATTGGCTGTCTATTCACCTAACGGAACTAAAAAGAGCTGCGGCCATGAGCCTTGCGAATATCTCCCGGTAATGATGTCCGGAGACGCAATCATGGTCACTTCATCTTTGGTTCATTAGTAACTCACCGGGGCAATGCCGAAAGGCCTTTGCTCCGGCCTATCCGAAAGGAGAGTAATCATGAAAATCGAAACTGTTGTGCCTTTACCTCCCGAGGATTCAGGCCTTCAACACTGCATTGCCAGGTTCCATAACCGCAACATGGATTCCAAGCGAAAAGACAAGACCCGTTTTTTCAGGAGGGAGCCGGTTATGATCGTAAACCCAGAGACCAAAGCAAAGGTTCTCCGGTATGCGATGGGCAACCCTGGGAATTTATCCATCACAAAGCTGGCGGTCGCGCTGGATTACGATGCGGTAGATGCTCTGGGTGTTCGTTTTAAAGACACTGTAAATCTTGAGGTTCGCAGAGCCAGGCGCTGGGAAGTCTGGCAGTGGTTCTGGAACCATCCGGATCAAAGTGTCCAACTGTCAATCAAATTGGGCGTGGTTGGCGCTGTGTTGGGAGTCATGGGCTTCCTGACTGGCGTAGCTCCGTACCTCTTGGGATAAACCAATAAAGCCGTTAACGGGCAATGTAAGTCCGGAGACGGCTTGCATTGCTCTCTCGAAAGTGGAGAGTCAAATGAACACATTAGAACAACTTGTAAATCAGAGAGTGCTTGAGGAAGGTCTGAAAAAGGCGAAGCCATTGGCCGCGCAAATGGGGCTTGAATCTGTACCTGATGAGATGCTTGAAATGATCTGCCCAAACTTGAACTACTCTGGGCAGTTTACGCCAGCTCTGTACGCGAGATTTCAAAGCGTAAAGCGATTACTGAAAGAGTTGTCGGAACAAACCTCACCTAAGCACGGGCATATTGTGAAGTTTACCAACCAATATGGGAGCTACGATGAGTCAGCTTTGCTGTTCAAAGAAGGCGACGTCAGAAACCAGAACTTGGTTGCTTGTGTGGGCGGGAAGACGATAAATCTCGGAGAGCTAGAGCTTCGAGATTATGGGCTCAATATGCACATCGGTTGCGGTGGACCATTTGAGCCGATCTCAGAAGCGCAGATTCAGTCCTTGTCTGAGTTTGACTTCTATGAGACGACCTACAGATTCTGGGGCCAGAATCCATGTGGAAACGGGATGATAGACATCACCGTCCCTATGAAACGTTGGTTCTTGACTGTGTAGCTTCAACCTGAGTGCGCCGAGAAATCGGCGTACCGGCCCCTTAAAAAGGGTAATCAGCGCAGGGGGAAACCCCGCGCTTTCCCAAGCATCTCGGTTTCCCAGGGTGCTTCGGAAAGTGCCTTAGGCGCTCAAGTGCGGTAGCTGGCTGCCAAAAACAAACAGCAAATTATCAACCCTGACGGGAGCACCTCCTGTTAGGGGGGCTCCGTCATAAACTGAACGGAGATATAGCATGTCTAAAAACGTCAACGATGTTTTTTCAAACCGAACTTCTTTGGAATGTACTGTGAATGCAGCGCTGGATCGTCGTATCGGTCTGCGTGTCGGGTTCCCTCATTACAGAGAAGGAGCAAACGGTGTGGTTTGTGAGATCGAAGCAGAGTACCCATTGCTCAACACTCATTCGAGTGTTGCATGGCCCCTGCTCGATGAACTCAACAGTTACACCATCCAAAAAAACCAATCGCTCATTGATCACATTGATAATGCGGTCGCTGAACTGTTGAAACACAAGGCTCGTCTACAGCTTGATATTCAAAAGCTGCAAGACGGTGACATTGATCTGGTGAAACAGGCCAAGCAGCAATACGAAGACAACCAGATGTCGAGTAGCAGCTAGTTCAGGTCTGATAGCCAGGATTCAATTTTAACCCTACCGGGGTGCTTTCCCGGAAGGGATGGGCACCCTGCTAATCCAGGAGGCCCTATGCAACAAACATTAAACTTTGATCTATCAGAACAACCCATCCCAGTGCTTTTGCGTGGGGATAAGTGGGATTCTGTTTGGTCAGAACTGACTGATAACGAGGATTTGAACTTCGTTGATGCCAGTAGAGGAACCAGTCTGTCATCGTTGATCACGTCATCGGTTGAGTCCATTCACACGGCCTTAATTGATGGGTGGACCATGATGATCGGCTATTCCAGTGGTAAAGATTCTGAAACGGTCTTGCACCTGTTCCTGATGGCCCTGATCCGGGCTGTAAGGAGTGGGGCGACCATCAGCCAGCACCACTTCATCTTGCACACTGACACACTGATCGAAAGCCCAGAGGTAAGGTGGCTGGCGGATCAGAAACTGGCCGAGCTGGAGCGTTTCATTGCGAAGGAAAACCTTCCTCTGACCATCGTTCTAGCAAAGCCTGGGATCTCGCAGAGTTGGACGGGCCGAATCCTTACTGGGAGGGGGTTGCCTACGTTTTCCAACTCCACGGCCCGCCAGTGTAGCCAGGATTTAAAAATCACCTCTGCCAAAAGAGCGAAGGCAGCTTATATGCGAGAGCTTCCCAAAGAGGTTCGACAGAAAGTCTGCCTTTTGCTGGGCAGTCGTGATGCTGAAAGCACTATTCGTGCGGCCAACATTGCAAAACAGCGAGGAAGCTCAGATCGCGTCATTAAGACGAAAGATGGGGGTGAGCTGTATGTGGTGAAAAACTGGTTGGCGAGTGATGTCTGGGAGTTCTTACTATCCGCTGGCATGGGCTCAGCATATCCTCTGCCAAGTTACTTGGAGAGCAATGTCACTACGGCAGAGCTTTACAAGGCGGCAACAGGGGAGTGCGTGTGGTCGGCAACAGAGAAGAAGGCCAGTGACGCCTGTGGCGCTCGCTTCGGTTGCTGGGCTTGCCAGGCTGTTGGGTTGGATAAGTCAATGGAGACGTTGCTTGCCACGGACCCTGAAAGGCATGGCTATATGTCGGGGCTGAACCGCATCCAGCGCTACTTGGCAAAACGCCGGTACGCATGGGAAGACCGCCATCCCGTAGGTCGAACGATTTACGAGGGCGGATACATCAAAATACAGCCGGACGTTTACAGTCCTGTTTTCCTAGAACGATTGCTTCATGTCTGTTGCAGCATGGACTACATGGAGCAAAAGAGAGCTGATGAGCTGGCATACAAGCTGGCTACTGGTCAAGCAGAGGATAACGACTGGAACCGTCGAATGGCAGAGCCACAATTCCGGATCATATCGGAAGAGGCTTTAGTCCATATCGACTTCATGTGGGCCTTCCATCATTTCAATGATAAGCCTTTCCATGCCCTGGAGATTTACCACAGGGTTTGGTCGATGGGTGATCTGGACTTGCTGGAAGACGAGCCGCAGTGTGAAACCGTTCCTCAGTCACCAATTCCGAAGCCATTGTGGTTGAAGGTTGGTCGCTGGGGCGATGGTTCGCTTTCTGATGGCTTGGCCGATCCGTTAGCGGAAATGGCTTACTTTGACGGCGGGGATGACCCGTTGGCAGCGCAAGTGATCAATACCGCAGACGGAAAGAGAAGGGTGGTTTGCTTCGCAGAAGATGATGAAGTGAAAGTCGATCCCGACTCCGCTGCGTTCATCATCTGGAACGAATACCCGCGACTAAGGGAGTCTGTACTAAAGGGACATTATACGCCCGGTAGTGCAGCGCAGTTCTACCTTCGGTTCGGAGCAATCCAGCTTGCGAAAGGAAAAGGCGCTTTGTATCACCGTATGATGCAAAGAGGTCAAACCTACCACCAGATGGGCCTTACAGGGCTACAGACGATGGAAGGAATCCAACAGCGCAAGGATGTCAAAGTGCTTAGCGATGCTAAGTACAAAGATCTGGTGAAGCGAAAAATCAAGGGAAGACTGGCAACGGTACGCTGGTGGGTCAACTTGCACTTAACGTTCAAGTACCATCTGCACCACCGTACTCCGACGGGGTTGTTCATCGAGAAGCAACTTGACCAGGAAGCAATGGAAGAACAGAAACGGCATCAGGAGCGATGGTTTAACTACGTGACTGACGCGATGCTTTGTTACTCCAGCGCATTCTGTATGAGCGTCATGGAAGGGCGAGAGGGGAGCGGAAACGCCAACATTCGTCGTTACATGGCCGCGACCAGAAGGAAGGCTTATACGGCCCTCTGCGAGCTCTTGGACAATACTGACGCCCAGTGGATGAATGATGTGGTCCAGAGTGCCGTAGGGCAGTATGAGGCGATACAGGCAGCCCTAACCGAAGGTTCCGCGCTTGCTATCTATCTCGACTGGATCAACCTACTGTCAAAACGCCATCCAGCCTCTTTGGAGCGACATGTCAGAACGATGATCAAGGCGGTTCAACGCTTACATCGCCGCGACGACACAGAGTTGCAAAGAGGACAGCAAGGCTTGTCCTTGGCCGCATAAAAAGCCCTCCTTCGGGAGGGCTTTTTCTTTTGCACCCCAAAAGGGCAATTACAGCGTTTTACCCTTTTAGGTGGCTGTCATACTCTTTGTTCATTGTCAGCGCTTGCTGGCTATAACGGTAGCTGGCCCAAAACAGCAATAACCTAACCCCTCGGGAGGAAACCCCTCCTGGGTTCTCTCCCACAAACAAAGGAGAGAAGCATGAGCCTAGACAAGTTAAGTCGGCTGGTGGACCAACAACGAAAGATCCAGGATGAAATCGACAATGAAATCATTCTGGCCGTCAAAGAGGTGTTGGCTACAAACTCAGTCGGTTTAGCCCGTGAGCTTGTTGGGGGTGTCCCGCAAGATCATCCATTCCATCCGTTTTTACTCGCTATAGCTAAGCAGCTTGACCCGAGATAACTAAGTAACCCAACCGGGTACACCAAGGCCCGGTCGGCTTTGGTGTACCTCCAACCAATTTTGGAGGCACTATGTCTAATTCAAATTTCGGCTTTCTAGCTCTGGCCTTGCGCCAACGCCTGATCAAACGCTGGTCACTGATGCACTCTGTTCAACCGGAGTCTGTGTTGGAACACAGCGCTGTTGTTACCCTGCTTTCCTACCTGGCTGGCAATATTGCCATTCAGCAAGGGAAGTCGGTGGATCTGGCAGTCATGCTTGCTCATGCTTCGTTGCATGATGCAGCCGAGGTTCTCTGTTCGGATGTTGTAACACCGGTCAAGAAAGCAAACGCTGTTTTGCAGCGTGAGTTTGAACGACTGGAAAAGGCCGCAGAGGACAAACTCATCCAGACTCTTCCCGAAGAACTCCAGGATGCAGTCGCCATAGCCTTCGCTCCCGGTGGCTATGAACAATCACTGGTTAAGGCCTGTGATACCTACTCCGCTTACATCAAGTGCAAACTTGAGGTGGCCGCAGGTAATGGCCTTGAGTTCCAGGATGCTCTCAGCAAAATGGAACGTGTTGTTGCTCAGGTGAAATCGGACTTCCCGGAAATCGACGCTCTGGACAAATGGTTTGGTAACGGACTCGGCCATTCAGTAGATAAACTGCTGGCAGGGGGTAACGATGACTAATCCAATCCCTGGCGACATCAAGATTAAGGACTTTGGCCGCGACCGGAAATTCCGTTCGGTTGATGAGCTTCAAAGCACTTTGTCAGAACAGTACAAAGGTCAGCATGTCAGCATCGTTTACCCTGCAAAGCCCAGCGGTTTACTCCGCACGGTTTTTGTCAGTGTCGATGATGCTGGTGGCGTGAATCGAACCTATGGGGACCAGTCTCCTGTCGATTTTTCTGCCATCAAAGATGACCTGTATGTACCAAGTGACCTGTAGGAGAGCACTAGCTATGGTGGTGATCATCGTAAACACAGGACACTATGAGTTTATCGGCCTTGGTGAGACCCACGGACAAGCCACAGAAGGGCTTTTGAAACGCTGGGACGAACACTGCGAACGTAATCCGGATGCTGAGTCTGGTTACATGCAGGAGCTGATAGAAGAAGGAAGCGCACAAGTTGTCGAGATGGAGCCCGGCTCCGCCGTAATTTACGGACTTGACGGCTAAGCCTTCTCAACTAACCCACTCGGGCGCATCATCCCGAGAGGGTGTGGTGCGTCCTAACCAAAAGGAATGCACTATGTCTAACTTTGAACAAGCTCTGGAGCGTACTGACGGTAAAACACTGATTCTCAGCAATGGGAGTAAGTGGGCAGGCCAAGACCCGGACAGTATTCAGACTTTACTGGATGTCCTGGGTGACAACGTTCTTGACCCGATGTTTGAGCAGTATCACTGTTATCGCCCATACCCGTTTGAACCAATGGTGAGGACGGGGCGAAATGGCGAAATGTTCCAGCCTTGGCTTGGGGCAGCCTGCTTCTTTGGGAACTTCCTGACTGTCTCTCATGTTTTCAACATCATCACGAAAGATGACGGTGTTGTTGAGGCCTTAACAGAGGCGATCCGGAAGAATATGGCGACTGAACAGTACCAGCAGAATGCCTATGAGCGTTATGCCGGTTGGTTCTACGCTGAAACCAGCGAAGGGTTAAGGCTAGTCTCTCCAAGTGAGGCTGCCGACATCCGAGCTGGCGCAGTTTCAAAGCTGCGTTACCCAAGAAACTTCGAGGTTATGAAAACTGCGGTTCTCAAAGGTCCTCGATTTGATACTGAATTAAGCCGCAAGGCTTCTTAACCCAAACATTAACCCCACGGGGGACATCGGTCCCTGAGGGGATGGTGTCTCCCTCTGAAATTAAGGAGATACCAATGATTAAACAGCATTTTCAAAACGAACTGGTTAAGTGTGGATACCCGGATGATCTGACGATTGAGTACAGTCTCGGATACTGCCAGGGGGATGGCGTAGCCTTCTACGGGGATTTGAGCGTTGATGACGTCAAAGCTCTCATGAATCGCCTATTCAGCACTGAGCCCGGCCAAGTGGATGCTGTCAGCCGCGTGAAGAACCTGATGGCACAGAAAGACATTGAGAATATGCTTTCTGTCCTCCGCGAATATGGTTCCTGTGACCTGTCCATTACTCGGAATAGTCACGGGCATCACTACAGCCATTGGAACTGCATGAACATCGACGACAACGTGGACTTCACAGGGATCTTCCCTGATGATGATTCCATGATTGGCACCGGCATTGAAGGGATTAACCAGGATATGGTCGAGCGCTGGCAAGACCTCTGGGAACGCTTTGTGCTGGAGCTGGCGGATGATGTAAAAAGTCTTTCCAAGAAGCTCGAAGCGGACGGGTACTCGCTGATCGAGGCCTCTCCATGCGAAGATGAAGTGGTTTGGGAACGGGCCACTGAAAACTACCTGGTGCGTGTTACTGAACTCCCTGAGCGGGATTTCGATATGGGCCACTGGGATGACGAAGTAAGAGACCAAACAATTTGTTCTATCCTGGAAGGGAAAGAGCGAGTGCTTGGCCTACGTGTTGAGGTACTCTCTCGTGAAAACGAGATTGTCCTGGGTGAAGAGAGTCTGCACGGCTTGACCGTTGCCAGTGATGACAAGAGCTACGCTGGCTACAGACGAGAACTTCTCCGGGGAGCTATCCAGCAAACCAGGGACTTTTTCTCTCGCCACCTCAAAGCGGCATAACAAGGCAGGGGGAAACCCCTGCTTTACTTCCCAAGTCTTCTTACTCATGGTGAATACCATCAGTAAGCAGATTTTGTTCTCTTCGGAGAGCGAAAAGTGCGATAGCTGGTCGCCAAAAACAAACAGCAAATTAACGTTAATTTATTAATCCCTGCGGGAGTCTATCTCCTGCTGGAGATACCTCCCGTTATTTCTGGAGGTATCCATGAACAAATTCCAAGACTTTAAGTTGGTTTATCGTCAAGGTGGTCGTCGCTTAGAGCGTGTCTTTACGGACACTCTTTACGCGAATGTGAAGCGTGTCGCTGACTCGTTTCCTCCGACCGTTCTTTGGCGCATTCAGCCAGCGTAAAACTCGGAACCTTAAAGCTCGGCTTTGGCCGTGACCTTTCAATAACCCATGCGGGTACACTTCCCCGCACGGGGTAGGTGTACCCATTAACTTTGGAGTACACCTTATGAACCAAGTAGCTAAATTGGACCTCGCCCAAATCCGTCAACAAGCCATCAATGATGGTCTGCTGGTGGACCAATCTTCCATCGGTAAACAAGCTGGTTTCCTGACCAATGTGGCAGTGACCCCGGCAATTGTCGATGGAGTATTTGGTGCAGATGGTAAGCACTCGGTAGAAGACTTCCTTTTCATGTTTTTGCAGCTTTGTGTTGCTCAAACAAAGGTCGCTTTTACCGACAACAAGAATTGGGGAAAGATTCGTCTTTATTACCCCATGCCCACTGTAGATGGCTTTTTCAAACCCACTGAGGTTGTGATTAAGTCAGATCCTGTAACCGCAGATGTCACAATCATGATGGCCTCGGAAGAGGGCGCTCATTTGTGCTTGTGATATTCACAAAATTCGCCTCCGTTTCGGGGGCGACCTTTTTAAACCCCTCGCCGGGGAGAACTCCCCGGCTGGGGAGCCTCCTTGGCACATTCTCCCGGTGTCGGGGTTTCCTTAAAACCCTGGCGACGGGGGTTTAAGGAAGCCTCGATGCTGGGGTTCACGCTAAGGAGAAAACCTATGTCTTACTACAAAGCTGACACCGTTCGTGAAGCTGCAAACGGAAACTGGCTATTCATCCTGGCGGCCCTAGCGCCCCATCTTGAACCAGCTCTCCGTAAACCTGGTCGTCATGTTTCTTGTCCTATCCACGGCGGGAAAGATGGCTTCCGACTGTTCAAGGATGCCCACCTGACTGGTGGCGGCGTATGCAATACATGCGGTGCCAATCATGATGGTTTTGAGCTGCTGATGTGGCTCAATAACTGGGACTTTAAACAGTGCCTGAGCGAGGTTGGTGATTATCTGGGCGTTGAGAAAGAGCAACCCCAGTATCAACAAGCCGCTGCACCGACACGAGCTCCTGTCCAGGCCAAAGCGCCTGTTCAGCAAGAGCCTATGAAGGTGAATAACAAGGTTCTCGATTCCAAGAATCGTAAAAAATCCATTGCCGGTACTCTGATTGCCCACGGTAAAGCTCCTTATGAGCATAACGAAGACAACGAGCTCAGCTACTTTGCCTTCATCCGTGACAAGAGCGGTTTGGAACGCACCATCTGGGGCGTGGATCTTGAAAGAGCCATTGGTGAAAGTGAAGCCAAGTATGGGGATGAGATCGTCATGACAAACCTCGGGCGCGAGCCTGTAACTGTCGTCGTTGAAGTTAAGGACGAGCAGGGGAATGTTGTGAGAGAACAACCTATGCAAACGCATCGCAACACCTGGCTGGTGGAACGTCGCGGCGCTACGGTAACGCAGTTCCGCGCTCGCTCGAACGGTGGTGTTGAGCCGGTGAGTCACCATGTTGAGTCGGCCCCTGTGGTCAACCGCAAGGTAGAAACTCCGGCACCGCAAGTACAACCTGCGGCCACACAACCGGAAGAGCAAAGCAGCGAAAATAAGCCGAAAGTTGTTCCGATGTTTCGTGAACAACCTAAGCCTTGGTTGCTTGAGCTCCAAGAAGAAATGGAGAAGAGAATGGAGCGCGAACGCGCTTACAGTGCTCGTCTCCGTGAGAAAATCGAGAAGGTATGGAACGAGTGTTTGCCGTTCTCCAGTCATGTGACTGAGCCAATGCGTCTGTACTTCAAAAACCGCGAGCTGCTGTTCAAAGTTGATGAAGTAGAAAAAACAGACTGTCTGCGGTTCAATCCGGCTATGGCCTACTACGACGAAGATGGCAATGAAGTTGGGAAATTCCCGGCTATCGTCTGCGCTATCCGAGATGTGGAAGGCAACCTGGTAACGCTCCACCGCACCTATCTCACCCAAAACGGTAAAAAAGCCAAGGTCGGCAACGCCAAAAAGATGATGCCCATTCCTGACGGTTTGGATGTCAATGGCGCGGCCATCCGCCTCGGTGAACCGACTGAGGGTATCCTGGGTGTTGCAGAAGGGCTGGAAACAGCTCTGTCAGCTTATCGAGTCACTCAAATCCCGGTTTGGTCAACGGTCAATGCCACCCTAATGGAGTCCTTCGAGGTTCCAGAAGGTGTTCACACCGTACTGATCTGGGCTGACAAAGATAAGTCTGTGACTGGGGAGAAGTCAGCGAACGTGCTGAAAGCCAAGCTGGAGAAGCGCGGCATTCGTGTGTACGTCCTGCTGCCTAAGCTCCCGATCCCGCCCAGAGCGAAAGGGATTGACTGGAACGATGTCCTGATGAGTCAGGGAAGCCTCGGTTTCCCGAATGCTCGCTACCTGCGCGATTTCATTGCGAGAAGGAGAGCTGAGTATGGCCGTCATTGATGTCTCGAAGGTTGATACAACGCCTGGTAACGACGCGGTGTGCCCCTTCTCTCCCCCTGAGGGGTGGGAGGGGGACTCTGCGGCCTACGTTGAGCTTATGCGGTCTCGGTATCGTCATCTGATGCACGGCCAGAGAATGATGGTGACAGCCTCCTTCGCAAGAAGGGAGCCTATCCAAGTTACTGGCCCGTTTGCTGATGAAGCGACGAAGATCATTAACTCAATGAAGATGAACAAGGCGAAGCCAACAGCTTTGTCTGCCTAAAACTTTAACCCTGAGGGGGTGTTCATGCCCTCTCAGGCATGATTCGCCTCCTCTTCAACTATGGAGGTAATCATGAAAAAGTTTTTGCGTATTAAGACGTGGTTTGTGCGTCTTTTCTCTCCTGACAAGAAGACTCTGGGAGCTATCGGTGAAGACCTGCGTAAGGTCGCCGTAACAGCCATCGGTGTCGGTATTGTAGGGGTCGTCTCAGAAAACGGAATCTATGGTCACTCCCGTTTTTGCAACACCGATTTTGACGACAAGTTGGCTTGCTTGAATCTATCCGGCGTCTGAATGGGATTTTATTCCCGCGCCTTGATGAGTTCCGCGCCTGATGAACCTCCAGAAAATATACGGCTTCAATGAGCCTTTCCGTTTTACAGGTTCCTCAACAGGCCGGTGGGCCGTTAGTATCATCAATATCAGTATTCGCAAAACCAGATCAGTAATTCTTTAAACCGGTGTATTTCTGCCGTTATGCTACATAAGTTTGCTGTCGTGCCGTTAGGGCCCAGGCTATTCTGGCCAGCTTGTTTGCCAGAGCACAAGTGACGACAAAGTTGCTTTTCCGGCACAGTAAATCCCTGACCCAATCGGCCAATTTGCCAGACTGGTGTTCCAGTTTTTGTATGAATACCCTGGCACATTGAACCAACAAAGTTCGGATCTTTTTATTACCTCGCTTACTAATTCCCAGCAATGTCGTCCTACCTCCCGTGCTGTACTGCCGAGGTACAAGCCCTGTTGCCGCCGCAAAGTCACGGCTGCTGGCGTACTGCTTCCCGTCGCCAATCTCAGTTGAAATAGTACTCGCTGTCAGTGTTCCGACGCAGGGAATGCTCAGCAAGCGCTGTCCAACCTCATCTTCGTCCAACTTTCGTTTCAACTGGGATTCCAAATCTTTAATCTGCTCAACAAGATAGTGATAATGCTGTTGTAATTTCAGCAATAACTGGCTGAGGTAAAGAGGCAAACTATTATCCTCAAGAATGGTACTCAGTCGGCTAATAACGGCAGCTCCTCGGGGAACGCTAATGCCAAATTCCAGCAGAAAAGCATGCATTTGATTGGTTGTTTTTACCTTATCCTGAACCAGGGATTCACGGACACGATGCAGAGCCCGCATTGCCTGCTGAGATTCCGTTCTGGGCTGCACAAAACGCATAGACGGACGCGATGCAGCTTCACAAATAGCTTCGGCGTCGACAAAGTCGTTTTTATTGCTTTTAACGAACGGGCGGACAAATTGTGGTGATATCAGCTTTGGGGAATGCCCCAACTCTTCCAACTTGCGTGCCATAAAGTGAGAACCGCCACAGGCTTCCATTGCGATGGTTGTAGCGGGGCATGTCGCCAAAAATTCGATCAACTTTGGCCGGGTAAATTTTTTACGGTAAACAGCCTTCCCGCGACGATCCTGGCAATGAATATGGAAAGAGTTTTTACCCAGATCGATACCAATGAGCGCAATGTTTTCCATGATAGTTCTCCGAATGAAAGCCTGTCCTCAGCATAGTACCGGGAAGGAGGGAGTGACCATCTCATTAAATAAAGCACGCTAAGGCATAGCTGACCTTGCCAGGCCTGCTTCGCCCTGTAGTGACGCGATCAACGGGCAGGAAACATTCCCCTTTCGTGCATGGCAGGCGCACACGAGTTCAGACAGCACGGTTTCCATGCGCGCCAAGTCGGCCATCTTCTCGCGCACGTCCTTGAGCTTGTGTTCGGCCAGGCTGCTGGCCTCCTCGCAGTGGGTGCCATCGTCGAGCCGCAACAGCTCGGCAATCTCGTCCAGACTGAACCCCAGCCGCTGTGCCGATTTCACGAATTTCACCCGAACCACGTCCGCCTCCCCATAGCGGCGGATGCTGCCGTAAGGCTTGTCCGGTTCCCGCAACAGGCCCTTGCGCTGATAGAAGCGGATTGTCTCCACGTTGACCCCGGCCGCCTTGGCAAAAACGCCAATGGTCAGGTTTTCCAAATTATTTTCCATATCGCTTGACTCCGTACATGAGTACGGAAGTAAGGTTACGCTATCCAATCCAAATTCAAAAGGGCCAACGTATGTCTGAACCACAAAACGGGCGCGGTGCGCTCTTCGCCGGCGGGCTGGCCGCCATTCTTGCATCGACCTGCTGCCTGGGGCCGCTAGTACTGGTCGCCCTGGGCTTCTCCGGTGCTTGGATCGGCAACCTGACGGTGCTGGAACCCTATCGACCGTTGTTCATCGGCGCGGCGCTAGTGGCGCTGTTCTTCGCCTGGAAGCGGATTTACCGGCCCGTGCAGGCATGCAAGCCAGGTGAGGTCTGCGCGATTCCGCAGGTGCGCGCCACCTACAAGCTGATTTTCTGGATCGTGGCCGTGCTGGTCCTGGTCGCGCTTGGATTTCCCTATGTCGTTCCATTTTTCTATTAACCAGGAGTTCATCATGAAGAAACTGTTTGCCTCCCTTGCCCTCGCCGCCGCTGTTGCCCCGGTGTGGGCCGCTACCCAGACCGTCACGCTAGCGGTTCCCGGCATGACTTGCGCCGCCTGCCCGATCACAGTCAAGAAAGCGCTCTCCAAGGTCGAAGGCGTGAGCAAGGTCGATGTGGGCTTCGAGAAGCGCGAGGCCGTCGTCACTTTTGACGACACCAAGGCCAGCGTACAGAAGCTGACCAAGGCCACCGCAGACGCCGGCTATCCGTCCAGCGTCAAGCAGTGAGCCAGCAAGCCAACGACAACAGCGAGAGCCGCTTCATGGGACTGATGACACGCATTGCCGATAAAACCGGCGCGCTCGGCAGCGTCGTTTCCGCGATGGGCTGCGCCGCCTGCTTTCCAGCCCTCGCCAGCTTCGGCGCGGCCATCGGGCTGGGCTTCTTGAGCCAGTACGAGGGACTGTTCATCAGCCGCCTGCTGCCGCTGTTTGCCGCGCTGGCCTTCCTGGCGAACGCGCTGGGTTGGTTCAGTCATCGGCAATGGCTGCGCAGTCTGCTCGGCATGATCGGCCCGGCCATCGTGTTTGCGGCCACGGTCTGGCTGCTCGGCAACTGGTGGACGGCGAACCTGATGTACGTCGGCCTGGCCTTGATGATTGGGGTGTCGATCTGGGACTTCGTGTCGCCGGCGCATCGCCGTTGCGGACCGGACGGCTGCGAACTCCCCGCCAAGCGCTTGTGAAAGACGGCTGACCGTGCGACACGGCGGCCCACACGAATAAGGAACGATGGTATGAGCACTCTCAAAATCACCGGCATGACTTGCGACTCGTGCGCAGTGCATGTCAAGGACGCCCTGGAGAAAGTGCCCGGCGTGCAATCAGCGGATGTCTCCTACGCCAAGGGCAGCGCCAAGCTCGCCATTGAGGTCGGCACGTCACCCGACGCGCTGACGGCCGCTGTAGCTGGACTCGGTTATCGGGCCACGCTGGCCGATGCCCCCTCAGTTTCGACGCCGGGCGGATTGCTCGACAAGATGCGCGATCTGCTGGGCAGAAACGACAAGACGGGTAGCAGCGGCGCATTGCATATCGCCGTCATCGGCAGCGGCGGGGCCGCGATGGCAGCGGCGCTGAAGGCCGTCGAGCAAGGCGCACGTGTCACGCTGATCGAGCGCGGCACCATCGGCGGCACCTGCGTCAATGTCGGTTGTGTGCCGTCCAAGATCATGATCCGCGCCGCCCATATCGCCCATCTGCGCCGGGAAAGCCCGTTCGATGGCGGCATCGCCGCTACCACGCCGACCATCCAGCGCACGGCGCTGCTGGCCCAGCAGCAGGCCCGCGTCGATGAACTGCGCCACGCCAAGTACGAAGGCATCTTGGAGGGCAATCCGGCGATCACTGTGCTGCACGGCTCCGCCCGCTTTAAGGACAATCGCAACCTGATCGTGCAACTCAACGACGGCGGCGAGCGCGTGGTGGCATTCGACCGCTGCCTGATCGCCACCGGCGCGAGCCCGGCCGTGCCGCCGATTCCCGGCCTGAAAGACACTCCGTACTGGACTTCCACTGAAGCGCTGGTCAGCGAGACGATTCCTAAGCGCCTGGCCGTGATTGGCTCATCAGTGGTGGCGCTGGAGCTGGCGCAGGCGTTCGCCCGACTCGGAGCGAAGGTGACGATCCTGGCTCGCAGCACGCTGTTCTTCCGCGAAGACCCAGCTATAGGCGAAGCCGTCACGGCCGCATTCCGCATGGAGGGCATCGAGGTGAGGGAACACACCCAGGCCAGCCAGGTCGCGTATATCAATGGTGAAGGGGACGGCGAATTCGTGCTCACCACGGCGCACGGCGAACTGCGCGCCGACAAGCTGCTGGTCGCCACCGGCCGCGCGCCCAACACACGCAAGCTGGCACTGGATGCGACGGGCGTCACGCTCACCCCGCAAGGCGCTATCGTCATCGACCCCGGCATGCGTACAAGCGTGGAACACATCTACGCCGCAGGCGACTGCACCGACCAGCCGCAGTTCGTCTATGTGGCGGCAGCGGCCGGCACTCGCGCCGCGATCAACATGACCGGCGGTGACGCGGCCCTGAACCTGACCGCGATGCCGGCCGTGGTGTTCACCGACCCGCAAGTGGCGACCGTAGGCTACAGCGAGGCGGAAGCGCACCATGACGGCATCAAAACTGATAGTCGCACGCTAACGCTGGACAACGTGCCGCGCGCGCTCGCCAACTTCGACACGCGCGGCTTCATCAAACTGGTGGTTGAAGAAGGCAGCGGACGACTGATCGGCGTGCAGGCAGTGGCCCCGGAAGCGGGCGAACTGATCCAGACGGCCGCACTGGCGATTCGCAACCGGATGACGGTGCAGGAACTGGCCGACCAGTTGTTCCCCTACCTGACGATGGTCGAAGGGTTGAAGCTCGCGGCGCAGACCTTCAACAAGGATGTGAAGCAGCTTTCCTGCTGCGCCGGGTGAGGACAAGGAGGTGTGCGATGAGCGCCTACACGGTATCGCAACTGGCCCATAACGCTGGGGTGAGCGTACATATCGTGCGCGACTACCTGGTGCGCGGCTTGTTACGGCCGGTGGCCTGCACCACGGGCGGCTACGGCGTGTTCGACGATGCGGCCTTGCAACGGCTGTGCTTCGTGCGCGCGGCCTTCGAGGCGGGTATCGGCCTGGATGCCCTGGCGCGGCTGTGCCGTGCGCTCGACGCAGCGGACGGCGCACAAGCCGCAGCGCAGCTTGCCGTGCTGCGCCAGTTGGTCGAGCGGCGGCGCGCGGCGTTGGCCCATCTGGACGCGCAACTGGCCTCCATGCCAGCCGAGCGGGCGCACGAGGAGGCATTGCCGTGAACGCCCCTGACAAACTGCCGCCCGAGACGCGCCAACCCGTTTCCGGCTACCTGTGGGGTGCGCTGGCCGTGTTGACCTGCCCCTGCCATCTGCCGATTCTCGCCGCCGTGCTGGCCGGGACGACCGCCGGTGCCTTCCTTGGCGAGCATTGGGGTGTTGCCGCGCTCGCGCTGACCGGCTTGTTCGTTCTGGCCGTAACGCGGCTGCTGCGCGCCTTCCGGGGCGGATCATGACGAGTTCGCAGCCCGCCGGATGGACGGCGGCCGAGTTGGCGCAGGCGGCGGCGCGCGGACAGCTTGACCTGCATTACCAGCCGCTGGTCGATCTGCGCGATCACCGGATCGCTGGCGCGGAAGCGTTGATGCGCTGGCGGCATCCGAGGCTTGGCCTGTTGCCGCCCGGCCAGTTCCTGCCGCTGGCCGAGTCGTTCGGCCTGATGCCGGAAATAGGCGCGTGGGTGCTGGGCGAGGCCTGTCGCCAGATGCACAAGTGGCAAGGACCGGCATGGCAACCGTTCCGTCTTGCCATCAATGTGTCCGCCAGCCAGGTTGGGCCAACGTTCGACGACGAGGTAAAGCGGGTGCTGGCCGATATGGCCCTGCCCGCCGAGCTTCTGGAGATCGAACTGACCGAATCGGTCGCATTCGGCAATCCAGCCCTGTTCGCCAGTTTCGACGCCTTGCGCGCCATCGGCGTGCGCTTCGCCGCCGACGACTTCGGCACCGGCTATTCCTGCCTGCAACATCTGAAATGCTGCCCCATCACCACATTGAAAATCGACCAATCCTTTGTCGCCAGGCTCCCGGATGATGCCCGTGACCAAACTATCGTGCGGGCGGTGATCCAGCTCGCGCACGGGCTGGGCATGGATGTCATTTTCAGAAGACGACTGCACCAGTTGATTGGGCGTAATGGCTGTTGTGCAGCCAGCTCCTGACAGTTCAATATCAGAAGTGATCTGCACCAATCTCGACTATGCTCAATACTCGTGTGCACCAAAGCGAGGTGAGCATGGCGACGGACACCCCACGGATTCCAGAACAAGGCGTGGCCACTCTGCCTGATGAGGCTTGGGAGCGTGCGCGCCGTCGTGCGGAGATCATCAGTCCGTTGGCGCAGTCGGAGACGGTCGGGCACGAAGCGGCCGATATGGCGGCTCAGGCGCTGGGCTTGTCTCGGCGCCAGGTATACGTTCTGATCCGGCGTGCCCGGCAAGGCAGCGGCCTCGTGACGGATCTGGTGCCCGGCCAGTCCGGTGGAGGTAAAGGTAAGGGGCGCTTGCCGGAACCGGTCGAGCGCGTCATCCACGAGCTACTGCAAAAGCGGTTCCTGACCAAGCAGAAGCGCAGCCTAGCGGCCTTTCACCGCGAAGTCACTCAGGTGTGCAAGGCTCAAAAACTGCGAGTGCCGGCGCGCAATACCGTGGCCTTACGGATCGCTAGCCTTGACCCGCGCAAGGTCATCCGCCGGCGGGAAGGCCAGGATGCCGCTCGTGACCTACAAGGTGTGGGCGGCGAGCCTCCTGCCGTGACCGCGCCGCTGGAGCAGGTGCAGATAGACCATACGGTCATCGACCTGATCGTGGTCGATGACCGCGACCGGCAACCTATTGGCCGCCCGTACCTGACCCTCGCCATCGACGTGTTCACCCGCTGCGTGCTCGGCATGGTCGTCACGCTGGAAGCGCCGTCTGCCGTTTCGGTTGGCCTGTGCCTCGTGCATGTCGCCTGCGACAAGCGCCCTTGGCTGGAAGGACTGAACGTGGAAATGGATTGGCAGATGAGCGGCAAGCCCTTGCTGCTCTACCTAGACAACGCGGCCGAGTTCAAGAGCGAGGCCCTGCGCCGGGGTTGCGAGCAGCATGGCATCCGGCTGGACTATCGCCCGCTGGGACAGCCGCACTATGGCGGCATCGTGGAACGGATCATCGGCACGGCGATGCAGATGATTCACGACGAACTGCCGGGAACGACCTTCTCCAACCCTGACCAGCGCGGCGACTACGATTCCGAAAACAAGGCCGCCCTGACGCTGCGCGAGCTAGAGCGCTGGCTCACATTGGCGGTCGGCACCTACCACGGTTCGGTGCACAACGGCCTGCTCCAACCGCCGGCCGCGCGCTGGGCCGAGGCCGTGGCGCGTGTCGGCGTACCGGCCGTCGTCACACGCGCTACTTCGTTCCTGGTCGATTTTCTGCCGATCCTCCGGCGCACGCTGACCCGCACCGGCTTTGTCATCGACCACATCCACTACTACGCCGATGCGCTCAAGCCGTGGATTGCGCGGCGTGAACGCTGGCCGTCCTTTCTGATCCGGCGCGATCCGCGCGACATCAGCCGTATCTGGGTCCTGGAACCGGAGGGACAGCATTACCTGGAAATTCCCTACCGTACCTTGTCGCATCCGGCTGTCACCCTCTGGGAACAACGGCAGGCGCTGGCGAAACTGCGGCAGCAAGGGCGCGAACAGGTGGATGAGTCGGCGCTGTTCCGCATGATCGGCCAGATGCGTGAGATTGTGACCAGCGCGCAGAAGGCCACACGCAAGGCGCGGCGTGACGCGGATCGCCGCCAGCACCTCAAGACATCAGCTCGGCCGGACAAGCCCGTTCCGCCGGATACGGATATTGCCGACCCGCAGGCAGACAACTTGCCACCCGCCAAACCGTTCGACCAGATTGAGGAGTGGTAGCCGTGGACGAATATCCCATCATCGACCTGTCCCACCTGCTGCCGGCGGCCCAGGGCTTGGCCCGTCTTCCGGCGGACGAGCGCATCCAGCGCCTTCGCGCCGACCGCTGGATCGGCTATCCGCGCGCAGTCGAGGCGCTGAACCGGCTGGAAGCCCTTTATGCGTGGCCAAACAAGCAACGCATGCCCAACCTGCTGCTGGTTGGCCCGACCAACAATGGCAAGTCGATGATCGTCGAGAAGTTCCGCCGCACCCACCCGGCCAGCTCCGACGCCGACCAGGAGCACATCCCGGTGTTGGTCGTGCAGATGCCGTCCGAGCCGTCCGTGATCCGCTTCTACGTCGCGCTGCTCGCCGCGATGGGCGCGCCGCTGCGCCCACGCCCACGGTTGCCGGAAATGGAGCAACTGGCTCTGGCACTGCTGCGCAAGGTCGGCGTGCGCATGCTGGTGATCGACGAGCTGCACAACGTGCTGGCCGGCAACAGCGTCAACCGCCGGGAATTCCTCAACCTGCTGCGCTTCCTCGGCAACGAACTGCGCATCCCGTTGGTTGGGGTAGGCACGCGCGACGCCTACCTAGCCATCCGCTCCGATGACCAGTTGGAAAATCGCTTCGAGCCGATGATGCTGCCGGTATGGGAGGCCAACGACGATTGCTGCTCACTGCTGGCCAGCTTCGCCGCTTCGCTCCCGCTGCGCCGGCCTTCCCCAATTGCCACGCTGGACATGGCTCGCTACCTGCTCACACGCAGCGAGGGCACCATAGGGGAACTGGCGCACTTGCTGATGGCGGCGGCCATCGTCGCCGTGGAGAGCGGCGAGGAAGCGATCAACCATCGCACACTCAGCATGGCCTGTCGACAACCTCTCGCGCAACCAAGACATCGCGGTCGGACTGCAAGTGATCTTGAAGCCACGGGCCCGTCCCACCCCGACATGGACCTCGATGCCCGAACGGACGTTAGATTTCGAGTTCTAGGCGTTCTGCGATGAAGGTTGGATCCCAGCCGGGATTGAAAGTGTCGACGTGGGTGAATCCGAGCCGCTCGTATAGGCCACGCAGGTTCGGGTGGCAGTCGAGCCGCAGCTTGGCGCACCCCTGCGTTCGCGCGGCATGGCGGCAAGCCTCGATCAGCGCGGAGCTGACACCCCGGCCCGCATGTGTCCGTCGCACCGCGAGCTTGTGCAGATATGCGGCCTCCCCCTTGAGGGCGTCGGGCCAGAACTCGGGATCCTCGGCCGACAAGGTGCAACAGCCGACGATGCCGTCGCTGCAACTCGCGACTAGGAGCTCGGATCTCAGGACGAAGGTCTCCGCGAATGTCCGGTCGATCCGCGCGACGTCCCAGGCGGGCGTTCCCTTGGCGGACATCCACGCCGCAGCGTCGTGCATCAGCCGCACAACCTCGTCGATATCACCCGAGCAGGCGACCCGAACGTTCGGAGGCTCCTCGCTGTCCATTCGCTCCCCTGGCGCGGTATGAACCGCCGCCTCATAGTGCAGTTTGATCCTGACGAGCCCAGCATGTCTGCGCCCACCTTCGCGGAACCTGACCAGGGTCCGCTAGCGGGCGGCCGGAAGGTGAATGCTAGGCATGATCTAACCCTCGGTCTCTGGCGTCGCGACTGCGAAATTTCGCGAGGGTTTCCGAGAAGGTGATTGCGCTTCGCAGATCTCCAGGCGCGTGGGTGCGGACGTAGTCAGCGCCATTGCCGATCGCGTGAAGTTCCGCCGCAAGGCTCGCTGGACCCAGATCCTTTACAGGAAGGCCAACGGTGGCGCCCAAGAAGGATTTCCGCGACACCGAGACCAATAGCGGAAGCCCCAACGCCGACTTCAGCTTTTGAAGGTTCGACAGCACGTGCAGCGATGTTTCCGGTGCGGGGCTCAAGAAAAATCCCATCCCCGGATCGAGGATGAGCCGGTCGGCAGCGACCCCGCTCCGTCGCAAGGCGGAAACCCGCGCCTCGAAGAACCGCACAATCTCGTCGAGCGCGTCTTCGGGTCGAAGGTGACCGGTGCGGGTGGCGATGCCATCCCGCTGCGCTGAGTGCATAACCACCAGCCTGCAGTCCGCCTCAGCAATATCGGGATAGAGCGCAGGGTCAGGAAATCCTTGGATATCGTTCAGGTAGCCCACGCCGCGCTTGAGCGCATAGCGCTGGGTTTCCGGTTGGAAGCTGTCGATTGAAACACGGTGCATCTGATCGGACAGGGCGTCTAAGAGCGGCGCAATACGTCTGATCTCATCGGCCGGCGATACAGGCCTCGCGTCCGGATGGCTGGCGGCCGGTCCGACATCCACGACGTCTGATCCGACTCGCAGCATTTCGATCGCCGCGGTGACAGCGCCGGCGGGGTCTAGCCGCCGGCTCTCATCGAAGAAGGAGTCCTCGGTGAGATTCAGAATGCCGAACACCGTCACCATGGCGTCGGCCTCCGCAGCGACTTCCACGATGGGGATCGGGCGAGCAAAAAGGCAGCAATTATGAGCCCCATACCTACAAAGCCCCACGCATCAAGCTTTTGCCCATGAAGCAACCAGGCAATGGCTGTAATTATGACGACGCCGAGTCCCGACCAGACTGCATAAGCAACACCGACAGGGATGGATTTCAGAACCAGAGAAAGAAAATAAAATGCGATGCCATAACCGATTATGACAACGGCGGAAGGGGCAAGCTTAGTAAAGCCCTCGCTAGATTTTAATGCGGATGTTGCGATTACTTCGCCAACTATTGCGATAACAAGAAAAAGCCAGCCTTTCATGATATATCTCCCAATTTGTGTAGGGCTTATTATGCACGCTTAAAAATAATAAAAGCAGACTTGACCTGATAGTTTGGCTGTGAGCAATTATGTGCTTAGTGCATCTAACGCTTGAGTTAAGCCGCGCCGCGAAGCGGCGTCGGCTTGAACGAATTGTTAGACATTATTTGCCGACTACCTTGGTGATCTCGCCTTTCACGTAGTGAACAAATTCTTCCAACTGATCTGCGCGCGAGGCCAAGCGATCTTCTTCTTGTCCAAGATAAGCCTGTCTAGCTTCAAGTATGACGGGCTGATACTGGGCCGGCAGGCGCTCCATTGCCCAGTCGGCAGCGACATCCTTCGGCGCGATTTTGCCGGTTACTGCGCTGTACCAAATGCGGGACAACGTAAGCACTACATTTCGCTCATCGCCAGCCCAGTCGGGCGGCGAGTTCCATAGCGTTAAGGTTTCATTTAGCGCCTCAAATAGATCCTGTTCAGGAACCGGATCAAAGAGTTCCTCCGCCGCTGGACCTACCAAGGCAACGCTATGTTCTCTTGCTTTTGTCAGCAAGATAGCCAGATCAATGTCGATCGTGGCTGGCTCGAAGATACCTGCAAGAATGTCATTGCGCTGCCATTCTCCAAATTGCAGTTCGCGCTTAGCTGGATAACGCCACGGAATGATGTCGTCGTGCACAACAATGGTGACTTCTACAGCGCGGAGAATCTCGCTCTCTCCAGGGGAAGCCGAAGTTTCCAAAAGGTCGTTGATCAAAGCTCGCCGCGTTGTTTCATCAAGCCTTACGGTCACCGTAACCAGCAAATCAATATCACTGTGTGGCTTCAGGCCGCCATCCACTGCGGAGCCGTACAAATGTACGGCCAGCAACGTCGGTTCGAGATGGCGCTCGATGACGCCAACTACCTCTGATAGTTGAGTCGATACTTCGGCGATCACCACTTCCCTCATGATGTTTAACTTTGTTTTAGCCACCAATGATGCCCTCACTTTCCATGATTTTGGTGGGAATGGATTTTCTTAGCGGCAACTTACTTTCGTTGTCTATATCCATGTTAAAGGCGAAAAAGTAAACCTCTGTCTCCTTCTCAACCCACCCAACCCACCATGCGACACCAGGATTTGACTCAGTTCCCACACCAGAAAAACCAGTTTTTGAATGCACTAGATATTCAGGTGCCGCCTCCGTTACCAAAGCCTCTTTTACTATTAGCTGGTTTTCTTTAGATGCTGACAATTTATTTAAATATAGAGACTCTAGAAACTCCACTTGATTAACTGCGGAAATTCTAAGCTGGCCTTCCAACCAGAATTTGTCAATGCCACCACTGATATTCTGGTTGCCATAGGAAAATTTTTTAAGGTATTTCTGCATTCTTACTTCGCCAACTTCTCTGGCGATTTGTTGAAATACGGGAACAGCTGAAACTTGTATTGCCCCTCTTAAGGTCAAGTCTCTTTCCCATTGCTTCATGGCTCTTGGCTTTCCGTCCCATTTGAAAACCTGATGCTCATTCTTTATGACACCAGTTTCTAGGCCGATAATTGCGTTGGGGATCTTAAATGTTGATGCTGGAAGATATTCCTTTGATGCACGAGCTAAGTCATTGGTAGCGCAGGATTTACTGCTACTTTTACAAAGCACGAAGACACCATTGACGGCTTCGGCAGAGAACTCTTTGTTCCAAGACGTATTTTCTGTAATTGAACCAGCTAATGCCGTACTCGAAAGACACGCGATAATTACATATGCGGCAAATGTTTTCATGGCACCTTCTTGGTGGCTAACGTTAATTCGACCTCAGAGGCGTTTAAGTCAAAATACCTCTGACGTCTAACATGATTAATCAAAGTCTGATTTTTTAACAAAATCAGAAAGATAGACGCGAAACTTTAAAACAAAGGCGTCAACACTTCAAGTAGCGATCTTTCGCTTCGGCGAGGCCTAACGCCTGAGCTCAGCCGACCGAAACCGCGTAGCGGTTTTGGGTCGGCTGCAGCGATTTGTTGGGCGATAGCTTGCCACATTCTCTCAACGATTGGGATTTGATGTACTTTCCGCACTTTGTAGCGCGACCACATCATGCTCCCCCTGGCCGCGAGAGCCCTTCACTCGGGAAACACAAGACAGACCGAGCACGACTGTTGCAAGGGTCAAACAGTACACGACAACCGGCCAAGCCGTGTTGCGCGGCAACAGCGAAATGATCAACGTTCCGATGCTTCCTAGCAGTACACCGCCCAAGCAGAAGTAGACTGCCGTGACCGTTCCAGCAACATGGTCGAATCCTCGAAGAGCGCCATTGGGCGACACAGATACCGCTGTGGCGACACCAATACCCACTAGCCACATTGGAGCAATAAAGCCTAACACGGACTGCGAAGCCCATATTTCGGTGATGGCAAGCAATACTGCTCCAGCTATCAGGCATCCCATTCCCATTCGCAAGACACTTGGGCTGCCCCACTTGGGTATCACACGCCCCATAAAACGAGCCGTAAACACCATGGCAATTGCCACTGTGGCGAACAGCAGGCTGAAGCCAAGCTGAGACACACCTTGCCTGCCCATCATTAGTCCGGGCGCAATGGAGAAAAAGACGAAGAAGCTACCCATTCCAGCGGCGTAACACAACGTGTACAACCAGAAGTTCAGGCACTTAACGGGGAGTAGCAGCTGCGACCATTGCAAGCCCGCAACTCGTTGCACCCGGGTTTCAGGCCAGAATCGCCACGCTGCTGCAGATGCAGCGATCATGCCCAAACCTAGAAACGCAAAGATAGCCCGCCACCCAAGCCACATGTCGACGAGCGCTCCGAGCAATGGGCCTACCGCCGGGACCATGGCCAGCATGGATCCGAGTATGCCGTAAATGACATTACTTTCCTCGCGACCTGCGTAAATGTCACGTACTGTTGCAAATGTGGAAACAAGGCACGCCGAGGCACCACAAGCCTGAAGAATCCGAAGCCCCAGAAAGACTTCAGCCGATGACGTAAGAGCGAGGCCCATTGACGCCACAACGTAGGCGAGGCCACCTCCCAGTAGAACGGGGCGGCGCCCCAGTCGGTCCGATAGCGGTCCAAACAAGAGCTGACCGGCACCAATCATGACCAAGTACGTTGTCAGCGTAAGCTGAATTGTGCTCGCTGTCGTACCAAGCGCGTTTGGCATAAACGGCACTGCTGGCAAGTACATGTCCATGCCGAGTGATGCCAATAAATCGAACGGTGATAACAACAACACCGTGGCGGCAAGGGAGTACCGCCAACTAAAGTTTTTTGAGCGCACGAAACCATCTCCTTGAACAAAGGATTTGGCGGCGCTCCCGTAGAGCAAAAGGATTCATGAGAACGCCGCAACAACCGAAAAATGAAGGTTGCTGCGGCTTACTTGTCTGCGTTCTTGGAAGTGCTCATCTGCTGACTATCTCATGATTGAATTTGAATCGTAACAACTTTCAAGCAACTCTGCGAGGAGCCTTATTGTGCGCCCAACGCCGCCATAAACGGCGACAGGGTGGCGCGCCTATTGCGCATAAAATGGCGAAGCCATGCGCAACAGGCGCGGAATCTCTGGCGTCCGGTTTGATGGCTTTGTTATGCAAAGGACTAGTCTTCAATGACGTGTAAACCACGGCGCTTTAAGTCCTCTAACGAATCCAACATTCCCCTTATTAATTCAACAGGATGCCCCTCCCAGTCTTCAACAACGCCAACAATTCTCAAGGGTTCGCAGGTTCTATAGGACTGTGTTGGATTACCGGGAAATTTTTTGTTCGTAAGATTCGGATCGTCTTCGAACGGTCCTGTTGGCTCAACTATGTATATGTAGCCGCGACCCTCGAGGCCAGACAGTGACATAGCAAGTTCAGCTCCCCAAACTGCTGGCTCCATCAAGGCTGAAAAGTAGATGTGCTTAAGAATACGACCGTCCTCGAAATGAGAGATGAACCCTGTGGTTAGCAAGTCACCAATCGCCAAATTGGCTTTGGTTCCATGATAGAACGGTCCTTGCACCTGCTTGTAATTATCATGAGAGATGGGAATCCAATCTTTTACCATTTTAAGACCCTTAATTGTTGGGATTTGGCTGCATAACGTCGCTATCAATCGCGGAAAAGGCGTAGTGCGCGAAGCGAACGAAGCTTTTTGCCGTCGATTGCATAGCTTTGTTAACCCTTTTTCCAAATTTGATAGCAATAGTTAATGTTTGAAGTAAAGTGTTGCTCAAAAACAACTTCGAAGGTATTTGGAATACTCGGGAAGAAAACATCCCCCTCTGGCTCGATGTCGATCGTCGATAAGTGGAGCGTAGAGGCCATGGGTAATGTTTCTCGGTAAATTTCTCCGCCACCAGACACTATAACGTGACCGGTGAATTCAGCTAGCCTGTCCATGGCCTCTTCGATTGACTGAAATACAACTACATTGTCATCATTTGATGTCCAACCTGAGCGGGTAACGACCGCGTATTTCCTATTGGGGAGTGCGCCCATAGATTCAAACGTCTTGCGACCCACCAGAAGCCACTGATTGTAGGTCAATGCTTTAAAAAGTAGCTGCTCCCCTTTCGCGGACCAGGGTATGTCTGGACCGCAACCAATCACGCCGTTTTTCGCTTTCGCAGCCATCAATGATACTTTCAAGGTTCTCATCCTGGGTTAACTTTGTTTTAGGGCGACTGCCCTGCTGCGTAACATCGTTGCTGCTCCATAACATCAAACATCGACCCACGGCGTAACGCGCTTGCTGCTTGGATGCCCGAGGCATAGACTGTACAAAAAAACAGTCATAACAAGCCATGAAAACCGCCACTGCGCCGTTACCACCGCTGCGTTCGGTCAAGGTTCTGGACCAGTTGCGTGAGCGCATACGCTACTTGCATTACAGTTTACGAACCGAACAGGCTTATGTCCACTGGGTTCGTGCCTTCATCCGTTTCCACGGTGTGCGTCACCCGGCAACCTTGGGCAGCAGCGAAGTCGAGGCATTTCTGTCCTGGCTGGCGAACGAGCGCAAGGTTTCGGTCTCCACGCATCGTCAGGCATTGGCGGCCTTGCTGTTCTTCTACGGCAAGGTGCTGTGCACGGATCTGCCCTGGCTTCAGGAGATCGGAAGACCTCGGCCGTCGCGGCGCTTGCCGGTGGTGCTGACCCCGGATGAAGTGGTTCGCATCCTCGGTTTTCTGGAAGGCGAGCATCGTTTGTTCGCCCAGCTTCTGTATGGAACGGGCATGCGGATCAGTGAGGGTTTGCAACTGCGGGTCAAGGATCTGGATTTCGATCACGGCACGATCATCGTGCGGGAGGGCAAGGGCTCCAAGGATCGGGCCTTGATGTTACCCGAGAGCTTGGCACCCAGCCTGCGCGAGCAGCTGTCGCGTGCACGGGCATGGTGGCTGAAGGACCAGGCCGAGGGCCGCAGCGGCGTTGCGCTTCCCGACGCCCTTGAGCGGAAGTATCCGCGCGCCGGGCATTCCTGGCCGTGGTTCTGGGTTTTTGCGCAGCACACGCATTCGACCGATCCACGGAGCGGTGTCGTGCGTCGCCATCACATGTATGACCAGACCTTTCAGCGCGCCTTCAAACGTGCCGTAGAACAAGCAGGCATCACGAAGCCCGCCACACCGCACACCCTCCGCCACTCGTTCGCGACGGCCTTGCTCCGCAGCGGTTACGACATTCGAACCGTGCAGGATCTGCTCGGCCATTCCGACGTCTCTACGACGATGATTTACACGCATGTGCTGAAAGTTGGCGGTGCCGGAGTGCGCTCACCGCTTGATGCGCTGCCGCCCCTCACTAGTGAGAGGTAGGGCAGCGCAAGTCAATCCTGGCGGATTCACTACCCCTGCGCGAAGGCCATCGGTGCCGCATCGAACGGCCGGTTGCGGAAAGTCCTCCCTGCGTCCGCTGATGGCCGGCAGCAGCCCGTCGTTGCCTGATGGATCCAACCCCTCCGCTGCTATAGTGCAGTCGGCTTCTGACGTTCAGTGCAGCCGTCTTCTGAAAACGACAATGGAGGTGGTAGCCGAGGGTGTGGAAACACCCGACTGCCTTGCGTGGTTGCGGCAGGCGGGTTGCGACACGGTGCAGGGTTTCCTGTTCGCCAGGCCGATGCCGGCGGCGGCCTTCGTCGGCTTCGTCAACCAATGGAGGAACACCGGCACTGTTGCAAAGTTAGCGATGAGGCAGCCTTTTGTCTTATTCAAAGGCCTTACATTTCAAAAACTCTGCTTACCAGGCGCATTTCGCCCAGGGGATCACCATAATAAAATGCTGAGGCCTGGCCTTTGCGTAGTGCACGCATCACCTCAATACCTTTGATGGTGGCGTAAGCCGTCTTCATGGATTTAAATCCCAGCGTGGCGCCGATTATCCGTTTCAGTTTGCCATGATCGCATTCAATCACGTTGTTCCGGTACTTAATCTGTCGGTGTTCAACGTCAGACGGGCACCGGCCTTCGCGTTTGAGCAGAGCAAGCGCGCGACCATAGGCGGGCGCTTTATCCGTGTTGATGAATCGCGGGATCTGCCACTTCTTCACGTTGTTGAGGATTTTACCCAGAAACCGGTATGCAGCTTTGCTGTTACGACGGGAGGAGAGATAAAAATCGACAGTGCGGCCCCGGCTGTCGACGGCCCGGTACAGATACGCCCAGCGGCCATTGACCTTCACGTAGGTTTCATCCATGTGCCACGGGCAAAGATCGGAAGGGTTACGCCAGTACCAGCGCAGCCGTTTTTCCATTTCAGGCGCATAACGCTGAACCCAGCGGTAAATCGTGGAGTGATCGACATTCACTCCGCGTTCAGCCAGCATCTCCTGCAGCTCACGGTAACTGATGCCGTATTTGCAGTACCAGCGTACGGCCCACAGAATGATGTCACGCTGAAAATGCCGGCCTTTGAATGGGTTCATGTGCAGCTCCATCAGCAAAAGGGGATGATAAGTTTATCACCACCGACTATTTGCAACAGTGCCCTTCTCCTATCCCCTGGGAACACATCAATCTCACCGGAGAATATCGCTGGCCAAAGCCTTAGCGTAGGATTCCGCCCCTTCCCGCAAACGACCCCAAACAGGAAACGCAGCTGAAACGGGAAGCTCAACACCCACTGACGCATGGGTTGTTCAGGCAGTACTTCATCAACCAGCAAGGCGGCACTTTCGGCCATCCGCCGCGCCCCACAGCTCGGGCAGAAACCGCGACGCTTACAGCTGAAAGCGACCAGGTGCTCGGCGTGGCAAGACTCGCAGCGAACCCGTAGAAAGCCATGCTCCAGCCGCCCGCATTGGAGAAATTCTTCAAATTCCCGTTGCACATAGCCCGGCAATTCCTTTCCCTGCTCTGCCATAAGGGGTCTGACGCTCAGTGGAACGAAAACTCACGTTAAGGGATTTTGGTCATGAGATTATCAAAAAGGATCTTCACCTAGATCCTTTTAAATTAAAAATGAAGTTTTAAATCAATCTAAAGTATATATGAGTAAACTTGGTCTGACAGTTACCAATGCTTAATCAGTGAGGCACCTATCTCAGCGATCTGTCTATTTCGTTCATCCATAGTTGCCTGACTCCCCGTCGTGTAGATAACTACGATACGGGAGGGCTTACCATCTGGCCCCAGTGCTGCAATGATACCGCGAGACCCACGCTCACCGGCTCCAGATTTATCAGCAATAAACCAGCCAGCCGGAAGGGCCGAGCGCAGAAGTGGTCCTGCAACTTTATCCGCCTCCATCCAGTCTATTAATTGTTGCCGGGAAGCTAGAGTAAGTAGTTCGCCAGTTAATAGTTTGCGCAACGTTGTTGCCATTGCTGCAGGCATCGTGGTGTCACGCTCGTCGTTTGGTATGGCTTCATTCAGCTCCGGTTCCCAACGATCAAGGCGAGTTACATGATCCCCCATGTTGTGCAAAAAAGCGGTTAGCTCCTTCGGTCCTCCGATCGTTGTCAGAAGTAAGTTGGCAGCAGTGTTATCACTCATGGTTATGGCAGCACTGCATAATTCTCTTACTGTCATGCCATCCGTAAGATGCTTTTCTGTGACTGGTGAGTACTCAACCAAGTCATTCTGAGAATAGTGTATGCGGCGACCGAGTTGCTCTTGCCCGGCGTCAACACGGGATAATACCGCACCACATAGCAGAACTTTAAAAGTGCTCATCATTGGAAAACGTTCTTCGGGGCGAAAACTCTCAAGGATCTTACCGCTGTTGAGATCCAGTTCGATGTAACCCACTCGTGCACCCAACTGATCTTCAGCATCTTTTACTTTCACCAGCGTTTCTGGGTGAGCAAAAACAGGAAGGCAAAATGCCGCAAAAAAGGGAATAAGGGCGACACGAAAATGTTGAATACTCATACTCTTCCTTTTTCAATATTATTGAAGCATTTACCAGGGTTATTGTCTCATGAGCGGATACATATTTGAATGTATTTAGAAAAATAAACAAATAGGGGTTCCGCGCACATTTCCCCGAAAAGTGCCACCTGACGTCTAAGAAACCATTATTATCATGACATTAACCTATAAAAATAGGCGTATCACGAGGCCCTTTCGTCTTCAAGAATTTTATAAACCGTGGAGCGGGCAATACTGAGCTGATGAGCAATTTCCGTTGCACCAGTGCCCTTCTGATGAAGCGTCAGCACGACGTTCCTGTCCACGGTACGCCTGCGGCCAAATTTGATTCCTTTCAGCTTTGCTTCCTGTCGGCCCTCATTCGTGCGTTCTAGGATCCTCCGGCGTTCAGCCTGTGCCACAGCCGACAGGATGGTGACCACCATTTGCCCCATATCACCGTCGGTACTGATCCCGTCATCAATGAACCGGACTGCCACGCCCTGAGCGTCAAATTCCTTTATCAGTTGGATCATATCGGCAGTGTCGCGGCCAAGACGGTCGAGCTTCTTAACCAGAATGACATCACCTTCCTCCACCTTCATCCTCAGCAAATCCAGCCCTTCCCGGTCTGTTGAACTGCCGGATGCCTTATCGGTAAATATACGGTTTGCTTTCACACCTGCGTCTTTGAGTGCTCTGACCTGAAGATCAAGAGACTGCTGACTGGTTGAGACCCGAGCGTAACCAAAAAGTCGCATAAAAATGTACCTTAAATCGAATATCGGACAACTCATGTCTATTATTACAAATTTACGATTTAATAGACATATTAATGTAACAGTTTTACGATGTCCGATAATTTATAACATTTCGTACGGTTGGAAAAATGTTACTAAATGCCCGTCAGGCAGGGAGGCCGATATGCCCGTTGACTTTCTGACCACTGAGCAGACTGAAAGCTATGGCAGATTCACCGGTGAACCGGATGAGCTTCAGCTGGCACGATATTTTCACCTTGATGAAGCAGACAAGGAATTTATCGGAAAAAGCAGAGGTGATCACAACCGTCTGGGCATTGCCCTGCAAATTGGATGTGTCCGTTTTCTGGGCACCTTCCTCACCGATATGAATCATACCTAGATTCTACGTCAGTACTTCAAAAAGCATAATCAAAGCCTTGATAAATATGCATTCCTTCGAAATTCAGCTTTCACCCATTGGGTGAAAGAAAAGTGCTCAAAAATATGTTAAATTATCAGCTTTTATGACTCGATATATGGTAAAATAATAGTAAGAAAAGTAGTAAAAAGGGGTTCTAATTATGATTAATAAAATTGATTTCAAAGCTAAGAATCTAACATCAAATGCAGGTCTTTTTCTGCTCCTTGAGAATGCAAAAAGCAATGGGATTTTTGATTTTATTGAAAATGACCTCGTATTTGATAATGACTCAACAAATAAAATCAAGATGAATCATATAAAGACCATGCTCTGCGGTCACTTCATTGGCATTGATAAGTTAGAACGTCTAAAGCTACTTCAAAATGATCCCCTCGTCAACGAGTTTGATATTTCCGTAAAAGAACCTGAAACAGTGTCACGGTTTCTAGGAAACTTCAACTTCAAGACAACCCAAATGTTTAGAGACATTAATTTTAAAGTCTTTAAAAAACTGCTCACTAAAAGTAAATTGACATCCATTACGATTGATATTGATAGTAGTGTAATTAACGTAGAAGGTCATCAAGAAGGTGCGTCAAAAGGATATAATCCTAAGAAACTGGGAAACCGATGCTACAATATCCAATTTGCATTTTGCGACGAATTAAAAGCATATGTTACCGGATTTGTAAGAAGTGGCAATACTTACACTGCAAACGGTGCTGCGGAAATGATCAAAGAAATTGTTGCTAACATCAAATCAGACGATTTAGAAATTTTATTTCGAATGGATAGTGGCTACTTTGATGAAAAAATTATCGAAACGATAGAATCTCTTGGATGCAAATATTTAATTAAAGCCAAAAGTTATTCTACACTCACCTCACAAGCAACGAATTCATCAATTGTATTCGTTAAAGGAGAAGAAGGTAGAGAAACTACAGAACTGTATACAAAATTAGTTAAATGGGAAAAAGACAGAAGATTTGTCGTATCTCGCGTACTGAAACCAGAAAAAGAAAGAGCACAATTATCACTTTTAGAAGGTTCCGAATACGACTACTTTTTCTTTGTAACAAATACTACCTTGCTTTCTGAAAAAGTAGTTATATACTATGAAAAGCGTGGTAATGCTGAAAACTATATCAAAGAAGCCAAATACGACATGGCGGTGGGTCATCTCTTGCTAAAGTCATTTTGGGCGAATGAAGCCGTGTTTCAAATGATGATGCTTTCATATAACCTATTTTTGTTGTTCAAGTTTGATTCCTTGGACTCTTCAGAATACAGACAGCAAATAAAGACCTTTCGTTTGAAGTATGTATTTCTTGCAGCAAAAATAATCAAAACCGCAAGATATGTAATCATGAAGTTGTCGGAAAACTATCCGTACAAGGGAGTGTATGAAAAATGTCTGGTATAATAAGAATATCATCAATAAAATTGAGTGTTGCTCTGTGGATAACTTGCAGAGTTTATTAAGTATCATTGCAGCAAAGATGAAATCAATGATTTATCAAAAATGATTGAAAGGTGGTTGTAAATAATGTTACAATGTGTGAGAAGCAGTCTAAATTCTTCGTGAAATAGTGATTTTTGAAGCTAATAAAAAACACACGTGGAATTTAGGGACTATTCATGTTGTTGTTATTTCGTATCTTCCAGAATAAGGAATCCCATGGTTAAAAAATCACTGCGCCAGTTCACGCTGATGGCGACGGCAACCGTCACGCTGTTGTTAGGAAGTGTGCCGCTGTATGCGCAAACGGCGGACGTACAGCAAAAACTTGCCGAATTAGAGCGGCAGTCGGGAGGCAGACTGGGTGTGGCATTGATTAACACAGCAGATAATTCGCAAATACTTTATCGTGCTGATGAGCGCTTTGCGATGTGCAGCACCAGTAAAGTGATGGCCGCGGCCGCGGTGCTGAAGAAAAGTGAAAGCGAACCGAATCTGTTAAATCAGCGAGTTGAGATCAAAAAATCTGACCTTGTTAACTATAATCCGATTGCGGAAAAGCACGTCAATGGGACGATGTCACTGGCTGAGCTTAGCGCGGCCGCGCTACAGTACAGCGATAACGTGGCGATGAATAAGCTGATTGCTCACGTTGGCGGCCCGGCTAGCGTCACCGCGTTCGCCCGACAGCTGGGAGACGAAACGTTCCGTCTCGACCGTACCGAGCCGACGTTAAACACCGCCATTCCGGGCGATCCGCGTGATACCACTTCACCTCGGGCAATGGCGCAAACTCTGCGGAATCTGACGCTGGGTAAAGCATTGGGCGACAGCCAACGGGCGCAGCTGGTGACATGGATGAAAGGCAATACCACCGGTGCAGCGAGCATTCAGGCTGGACTGCCTGCTTCCTGGGTTGTGGGGGATAAAACCGGCAGCGGTGGCTATGGCACCACCAACGATATCGCGGTGATCTGGCCAAAAGATCGTGCGCCGCTGATTCTGGTCACTTACTTCACCCAGCCTCAACCTAAGGCAGAAAGCCGTCGCGATGTATTAGCGTCGGCGGCTAAAATCGTCACCGACGGTTTGTAATAGCGGAAACGGAATGGGGAAACTCATTCCGTTTTTGTTTATCGCCTTAGACGGCAAAAGTGCTGTCGCCCACCTGCGCTTGCGCATACCAGGCCATAAGCTCCGTGGTTCCTGGTTCTCCTTCCGCTGGAGCCCAGTGCGCATAGTCATCGGCAGCCACGGGTTGATAGCCACCGTGTTTTACTTCAAAAATTATGCCACCGGTATCCAGCGACAGCACGGCATGCCAGGTTCCTGCGGCCATCTCCAGCACCGTACAGGTTTCCCCCAATATCGCCCGATGGGTGACGGTACCCCGATCGTCAAAATTCAGCACCACGAAACGACCCCTTAATGGCAACAGTAGCTCGAAGGTGTGAGGGTGTCGGTGCGGGCGCACGTAGGTCCCAGGTCATATTCCTTCCGGCGTCCGGCATTTTACCGCCAGACAGCTCGGGATTCGTGATATCACCGTTCTTGCAGAATACGGTCAGAGGGAAAATACCCGCCGTGAGCATGCAGCGCTGATACGTCAGCACTATCAGTATCGTGAATTTGCCTGGCCCTGGACATTTCGCCTTACCCGTCTTTTATATACCCGGAGCTGGATAAGCAACGAACGTCCTGGCCTGCTTTTCGATCTGGCGACAGGGTGGCTTATGCAACATCGTATTATTCTCCCCGGAGCCACTACGCTGACCCGGTTGATTTCAGAGGTAAGGGAAAAGGCGACGTTGCGCCTGTGGAACAAACTGGCACTGATACCGTCAGCCGAACAGCGTTCACAGCTGGAGATGCTGCTGGGGCCAACTGATTGCAGCCGCCTGTCTTTACTGGAATCACTGAAAAAGGGCCCTGTGACCATCAGTGGTCCGGCGTTTAATGAAGCAATTGAACGCTGGAAAACTCTGAACGATTTTGGCCTGCATGCTGAAAACCTGAGTACACTCCCGGCTGTGCGCCTGAAAAATCTCGCACGTTATGCTGGTATGACTTCGGTGTTCAATATTGCCAGGATGTCACCGCAGAAAAGGATGGCGGTTCTGGTTGCCTTTGTCCTTGCATGGGAAACGCTGGCGCTGGATGATGCATTGGACGTTCTGGACGCCATGCTGGCCGTTATCATCCGTGACGCCAGAAAGATTGGGCAGAAAAAACGGCTCCGCTCGCTGAAGGATCTGGATAAATCTGCATTGGCGCTCGCCAGCGCATGTTCGTACCTGCTGAAAGAAGAAACACCGGACGAATCGATTCGTGCTGAGGTGTTCAGCTACATCCCAAGGCAAAAGCTGGCTGAAATCATCACGCTTGTCCGTGAAATTGCCCGGCCCTCAGACGATAATTTTCATGAAGAAATGGTGGAGCAGTACGGGCGCGTTCG
This sequence comes from Proteus vulgaris, assembly GCF_033708015.1. Lineage (NCBI taxonomy): Bacteria > Pseudomonadati > Pseudomonadota > Gammaproteobacteria > Enterobacterales > Morganellaceae > Proteus > Proteus vulgaris. The sequence continues at coordinate 148,224 of NZ_CP137921.1, forward strand.
TCGTTTCCTGCCCCATCTGCTGAATACCGTTAAATTTTCATCCGCACCTGCCGGGGTTACCACTCTGAATGCCTGTGACTACCTCAGCCGGGAGTTCAGCTCACGGCGGCAGTTTTTTGACGACGCACCAACGGAAATTATCAGTCGGTCATGGAAACGGCTGGTGATTAACAAGGAAAAACATATCACCCGCAGGGGATACACGCTCTGCTTTCTCAGTAAACTGCAGGATAGTCTGAGGCGGAGGGATGTCTACGTTACCGGCAGTAACCGGTGGGGAGATCCTCGTGCAAGATTACTACAGGGTGCTGACTGGCAGGCAAACCGGATTAAGGTTTATCGTTCTTTGGGGCACCCGACAGACCCGCAGGAAGCAATAAAATCTCTGGGTCATCAGCTTGATAGTCGTTACAGACAGGTTGCTGCACGTCTTTGCGAAAATGAGGCTGTCGAACTCGATGTTTCTGGCCCGAAGCCCCGGTTGACAATTTCTCCCCTCGCCAGTCTTGATGAGCCGGACAGTCTGAAACGACTGAGCAAAATGATCAGTGATCTACTCCCTCCGGTGGATTTAACGGAGTTGCTGCTCGAAATTAACGCCCATACCGGATTTGCTGATGAGTTTTTCCATGCTAGTGAAGCCAGTGCCAGAGTTGATGATCTGCCCGTCAGCATCAGCGCCGTGCTGATGGCTGAAGCCTGCAATATCGGTCTGGAACCACTGATCAGATCAAATGTTCCTGCACTGACCCGACACCGGCTGAACTGGACAAAAGCGAACTATCTGCGGGCTGAAACTATCACCAGCGCTAATGCCAGACTGGTTGATTTTCAGGCAACGCTGCCACTGGCACAGATATGGGGTGGAGGAGAAGTGGCATCTGCAGATGGAATGCGCTTTGTTACGCCAGTCAGAACAATCAATGCCGGACCGAACCGCAAATACTTTGGTAATAACAGAGGGATCACCTGGTACAACTTTGTGTCCGATCAGTATTCCGGCTTTCATGGCATCGTTATACCGGGGACGCTGAGGGACTCTATCTTTGTGCTGGAAGGTCTTCTGGAACAGGAGACCGGGCTGAATCCAACCGAAATTATGACCGATACAGCAGGTGCCAGCGAACTTGTCTTTGGCCTTTTCTGGCTGCTGGGATACCAGTTTTCTCCACGCCTGGCTGATGCCGGTGCTTCGGTTTTCTGGCGAATGGACCATGATGCCGACTATGGCGTGCTGAATGATATTGCCAGAGGGCAATCAGATCCCCGAAAAATAGGGCACTGTTGCAAATAGTCGGTGGTGATAAACTTATCATCCCCTTTTGCTGATGGAGCTGCACATGAACCCATTCAAAGGCCGGCATTTTCAGCGTGACATCATTCTGTGGGCCGTACGCTGGTACTGCAAATACGGCATCAGTTACCGTGAGCTGCAGGAGATGCTGGCTGAACGCGGAGTGAATGTCGATCACTCCACGATTTACCGCTGGGTTCAGCGTTATGCGCCTGAAATGGAAAAACGGCTGCGCTGGTACTGGCGTAACCCTTCCGATCTTTGCCCGTGGCACATGGATGAAACCTACGTGAAGGTCAATGGCCGCTGGGCGTATCTGTACCGGGCCGTCGACAGCCGGGGCCGCACTGTCGATTTTTATCTCTCCTCCCGTCGTAACAGCAAAGCTGCATACCGGTTTCTGGGTAAAATCCTCAACAACGTGAAGAAGTGGCAGATCCCGCGATTCATCAACACGGATAAAGCGCCCGCCTATGGTCGCGCGCTTGCTCTGCTCAAACGCGAAGGCCGGTGCCCGTCTGACGTTGAACACCGACAGATTAAGTACCGGAACAACGTGATTGAATGCGATCATGGCAAACTGAAACGGATAATCGGCGCCACGCTGGGATTTAAATCCATGAAGACGGCTTACGCCACCATCAAAGGTATTGAGGTGATGCGTGCACTACGCAAAGGCCAGGCCTCAGCATTTTATTATGGTGATCCCCTGGGCGAAATGCGCCTGGTAAGCAGAGTTTTTGAAATGTAAGGCCTTTGAATAAGACAAAAGGCTGCCTCATCGCTAACTTTGCAACAGTGCCGGATTGAATATAACCGACGTGACTGTTACATTTAGGTGGCTAAACCCGTCAAGCCCTCAGGAGTGAATCATGACCGTAGTCACGACCGCCGATACCTCCCAACTGTACGCACTTGCAGCCCGACATGGGCTCAAGCTCCATGGCCCGCTGACTGTCAATGAGCTTGGGCTCGACTATAGGATCGTGATCGCCACCGTCGACGATGGACGTCGGTGGGTGCTGCGCATCCCGCGCCGAGCCGAGGTAAGCGCGAAGGTCGAACCAGAGGCGCGGGTGCTGGCAATGCTCAAGAATCGCCTGCCGTTCGCGGTGCCGGACTGGCGCGTGGCCAACGCCGAGCTCGTTGCCTATCCCATGCTCGAAGACTCGACTGCGATGGTCATCCAGCCTGGTTCGTCCACGCCCGACTGGGTCGTGCCGCAGGACTCGGAGGTCTTCGCGGAGAGCTTCGCGACCGCGCTCGCCACCCTGCATGCCGTCCCCATTTCCGCCGCCGTGGATGCGGGGATGCTCATCCGTACACCGACGCAGGCCCGTCAGAAGGTGGCCGACGACGTTGACCGCGTCCGACGCGAGTTCGTGGTGAACGACAAGCGCCTCCACCGGTGGCAGCGCTGGCTCGACGACGATTCGTCGTGGCCAGATTTCTCCGTGGTGGTGCATGGCGATCTCTACGTGGGCCATGTGCTCATCGACAACACGGAGCGCGTCAGCGGGATGATCGACTGGAGCGAGGCCCGCGTTGATGACCCTGCCATCGACATGGCCGCGCACCTTATGGTCTTTGGTGAAGAGGGGCTCGCGAAGCTCCTCCTCACGTATGAAGCGGCCGGTGGCCGGGTGTGGCCGCGGCTCGCCCACCACATCGCGGAGCGCCTTGCGTTCGGGGCGGTCACCTACGCACTCTTCGCCCTCGACTCGGGTAACGAAGAGTACCTCGCTGCGGCGAAGGCGCAGCTCGCCGCAGCGGAATGAGCGAACGTCGATATAGCCCGCTCGCGACGCTGTTCGCGGCGACCTTTCTCTTCCGGATCGGCAACGCGGTGGCGGCCCTCGCGCTTCCATGGTTCGTCCTGTCTCATACAAAGAGCGCGGCCTGGGCGGGCGCCACGGCCGCTAGCAGCGTCATCGCGACCATCATCGGCGCGTGGGTTGGTGGTGGCCTCGTCGATCGGTTCGGGCGCGCGCCCGTCGCATTGATCTCGGGTGTGGTGGGCGGCGTGGCCATGGCGAGCATCCCACTGCTCGATGCCGTTGGCGCCCTCTCGAACACTGGGCTGATCGCTTGCGTGGTGCTCGGTGCCGCGTTCGACGCACCCGGTATGGCCGCGCAGGACAGTGAGCTGCCCAAACTCGGCCACGTCGCCGGGCTCTCCGTTGAGCGCGTCTCGTCACTGAAAGCGGTGATCGGGAACGTCGCGATTCTAGGTGGCCCGGCCCTTGGGGGGGCCGCAATCGGCCTGCTTGGCGCTGCGCCAACGCTCGGGCTGACGGCGTTCTGCTCCGTCCTTGCAGGTCTGCTCGGCGCGTGGGTGCTTCCCGCGCGTGCCGCTCGGACGATGACCACGACGGCGACTCTCTCCATGCGCGCCGGCGTCGCTTTTCTCTGGAGCGAACCCCTGCTGCGCCCTCTCTTTGGTATAGTGATGATCTTCGTGGGCATCGTTGGCGCCAACGGCAGCGTCATCATGCCTGCGCTGTTTGTAGATGCAGGACGCCAAGTAGCAGAGCTCGGGCTGTTCTCCTCAATGATGGGGGCTGGTGGTCTCCTTGGCATTGCCATTCATGCGTCGGTCGGCGCCCGGATATCAGCGCAGAACTGGCTGGCGGTGGCATTTTGTGGCTCTGCGGTGGGCTCGCTTCTGCTTTCACAGTTGCCAGGCGTGCCGGTGCTGATGTTGTTGGGCGCGCTCGTGGGACTGCTGACCGGCTCAGTCTCTCCCATTCTCAACGCTGCCATCTACAACCGCACGCCGCCAGAACTTCTCGGCCGGGTACTCGGCACGGTCTCGGCGGTGATGCTGTCAGCCTCGCCCATGGTTATGCTTGCGGCCGGCGCGTTTGTCGACCTTGCTGGTCCGCTCCCTGGCCTCGTTGTATCGGCCGTGTTTGCGGGGCTCGTGGCTCTACTCTCGCTCCGTCTTCAATTTGCTACAATGGCGGCGGCAGCCACAGCCTCCGCCCCAACCCATACAGAAGGTGAACACTGATGCCCCGCCCCAAGCTCAAGTCCGATGACGAGGTACTCGAGGCCGCCACCGTAGTGCTGAAGCGTTGCGGTCCCATAGAGTTCACGCTCAGCGGAGTAGCAAAGGAGGTGGGGCTCTCCCGCGCAGCGTTAATCCAGCGCTTCACCAACCGCGATACGCTGCTGGTGAGGATGATGGAGCGCGGCGTCGAGCAGGTGCGGCATTACCTGAATGCGATACCGATAGGCGCAGGGCCGCAAGGGCTCTGGGAATTTTTGCAGGTGCTCGTTCGGAGCATGAACACTCGCAACGACTTCTCGGTGAACTATCTCATCTCCTGGTACGAGCTCCAGGTGCCGGAGCTACGCACGCTTGCGATCCAGCGGAACCGCGCGGTGGTGGAGGGGATCCGCAAGCGACTGCCCCCAGGTGCTCCTGCGGCAGCTGAGTTGCTCCTGCACTCGGTCATCGCTGGCGCGACGATGCAGTGGGCCGTCGATCCGGATGGTGAGCTAGCTGATCATGTGCTGGCTCAGATCGCTGCCATCCTGTGTTTAATGTTTCCCGAACACGACGATTTCCAACTCCTCCAGGCACATGCGTAAACGGAGGTGTGCAGAGTCCCTGCGGCAGGCGACGAACACGACCGTCGTCGATTAGTACCGGTACGGTCGGTGGTATCGAAGTCTTGATCACCACTCAGGTCTACGGCTTACAAATGGTGACCATCCCGATACTTGCGTCAGAGCACCGGGCCGATTCTTTGACAGTGAATCACTCCCGTAAGGTTGTGCCGGTGTGGGTGTCCCGGGTCGAGACGATACTCCGCCAATGCGCCCAGCAAACAACCTGGCCATCGCAGGTGGTGGGGAGCGGTGTGGCGGATGAGTTGGACAAGTTGGTGTAGCAGCACGAGCACGGCGAGATAACATCGCAGGAGTTCGACATGCTCAAGAGACAGCTGATTGCGAATCGCGATGCAGATTCATAACCCGATTGCGGGTTGGCTTCACTCCACCATCACCGAGCAGACTAGCACGGCGGGCTCTGTTGCAAAGATTGGCGGCAGTCAGAGGTAGGCTGTCGCTCTGCGCCGATCAGGCGGCTGCTGCGAAATGGTGGTTGAGCATGCCCATGGCCTCCGTCAGCGCCGAGGGCCCAATGCCAAAAGCTCTCTCCACAAGGCGCACCTCGCCCCTGATGCCGGGCTGCAGGCACCAGGGGCGAGCCTGTCCTTTGCGCAGGGCTCGCATGACTTCGAATCCCTTGATCGTGGCATAGGCCGTGGGGATCGATTTGAAACCGCGCACCGGCTTGATCAGTATCTTGAGCTTTCCGTGATCGGCCTCGATCACGTTATTGAGATACTTCACCTGCCGGTGGGCCGTCTCCCGGTCCAGCTTTCCTTCGCGCTTCAATTCGGTGATCGCTGCACCATAGCTCGGCGCTTTGTCGGTATTGAGCGTGGCAGGCTTTTCCCAGTGCTTCAGGCCTCGCAGGGCCTTGCCCAGGAACCGCTTCGCTGCCTTGGCGCTGCGGGTCGGCGACAGGTAGAAATCGATCGTGTCGCCCCGCTTGTCGACTGCCCGGTACAGGTAGGTCCACTTGCCCCGCACCTTGACGTAGGTTTCATCCAGGCGCCAGCTCGGATCAAAGCCACGCCGCCAGAACCAGCGCAGCCGCTTCTCCATCTCCGGGGCGTAGCACTGGACCCAGCGATAGATCGTCGTATGGTCGACCGAAATGCCGCGTTCCGCCAGCATTTCCTCAAGGTCGCGATAGCTGATCGGATAGCGACAATACCAGCGCACCGCCCACAGGATCACATCACCCTGGAAATGGCGCCACTTGAAATCCGTCATCGTTCCGTCCGTCCAATCTCCGCCAAGCATGCTCAAGCTTCACGATTTTTGCAACAGAGCCCACACGAGTATTGAGCATAGTCGAGATTGGTGCAGATCACTTCTGATATTGAACTGTCAGGAGCTGGCTGCACAACAGCCATTACGCCCAATCAACTGGTGCAGTCGTCTTCTGAAAATGACAATCCAGTTAGGGTATAGCTCAACCTGACATAGAAGCAAAAACTCAACCACCTTCTACCAACTCTCCGAACAGCTCCTTGACCTTTGTTTTCGCATCAGCAAGTGCAGTTCTGCCTTGTTCAGTGATGTCATAAACACGCCGTTCACGTCGCCCGGTGCGTTCGTGGCGTGAGGTCAGATAGCCTTTTTTTTCCAGGCCGTGCAGCATCGGGTACACGGTGCCAGCGCTCATCTCGTAGCCGTGTCGGCGTAGCTCTTCGATGATCCCCAGCCCAAAGACAGGTTCCTCGGCTGCATGGTGAAGGATGTGCAGGCGGATCAAACCGCCGTAGAGGTCTTTGTCAGTCATTTTTTGTGCCTCACAGAGCGACGCTCAACAGCCACCCAGCTGCACCGCTACCGAGGACAACCAGCCACGGCGGGAGCTTCCAGAACATAAGTGCGACAAGGGCAACTAATGCCAAGCCGAAGTCTTGCGGCTGAAAGATGGCGCTAGTCCATACAGGCTGATACAGCGCGGCCAGCAGCAAGCCGACTACAGCGGCATTGATCCCGGCCAGCGCAGCTTGGATGCCTGTATTGCGGCGCAAACGCTCCCAAAATGGCATTGATCCGACGACCAGCAAGAACGAGGGCGCGAAGATAGCCAGCAGACACACAATGCCGCCGATCCAGCCCGACGGGGCGGTGTTCATCGAGGCACCAAGAAACGCGGCGAACGTGAACAAAGGGCCGGGCACCGCTTGAGCTGCCCCGTACCCCGCGAGAAAGGATTCATTGTTGACCCAGCCGGAGGGCACCACTTCGGCTTGCAGTAATGGCAGCACAACGTGACCACCGCCGAACACCAGTGATCCGACACGATAGAAGGAATCCACCATTGCCATGGTTTGACTTGGCATCAGTTCGGCCAACACCGGCAGGCCAATCAGCAAGACAAAGAACAGCGAGAGCCAAAGCACGCCGGCCCGGTGACTGACCGTGATAGGTAGGGGGTCATGCTCAACAACTTTCGCTGGCTTGAACAATAACCGGCCTGCGATGCCTGCGATAGCAATCACGCCAACCTGTCCCCACGCGGACGGCACAAGTAAAACGACGCAGGTAGCAATTGCCATGATGGTGACTCGCAGCCCATCCGTGCATAGGTTACGCGCCATGCCCCATACTGCTTGAGCGACCACGGCCACAGCCACCACTTTTAAGCCATGCAACGCGCCCTGCGAGACGTAATCGCCATAGCTGGAGATGCCGAGCGCAAAAAGGATCAAGGCTATGGCAGACGGCAGCGTGAAGCCAGCCCAAGCAGCCAGCGCCCCGCTGTATCCAGCCCGAGACAGTCCTACCGCTATGCCGACCTGGCTGCTTGCAGGCCCTGGCAAGAACTGACAAAGCGCGACCAAGTCAGCATAGCTCCGTTCGGAGAGCCAGCGCCGCCGTGTGACAAATTCGGCGCGGAAGTAGCCCAAGTGCGCAATGGGGCCGCCAAAAGATGTCAATCCAAGCCGCAGAAAAATAAGAAAGACCGACCATGGTCTGCTGTCATCGGTAGGGTTATTCGTCATACTTTCGCCTTCATGATCTGCAACGAGTTGATCAATAATAAGCGAAATTCGATAACGAAATTCGATATAAATCTAGAAAAAAATACCTCTATGTGTACTACGCAGTTTTAGCTGTGGCTTTCACAGGAGCACGCTTACTTACGGCTTAGCGTGCTTTATTTAATGAGATGGTCACTCCCTCCTTCCCGGTACTATGCTGAGGACAGGCTTTCATTCGGAGAACTATCATGGAAAACATTGCGCTCATTGGTATCGATCTGGGTAAAAACTCTTTCCATATTCATTGCCAGGATCGTCGCGGGAAGGCTGTTTACCGTAAAAAATTTACCCGGCCAAAGTTGATCGAATTTTTGGCGACATGCCCCGCTACAACCATCGCAATGGAAGCCTGTGGCGGTTCTCACTTTATGGCACGCAAGTTGGAAGAGTTGGGGCATTCCCCAAAGCTGATATCACCACAATTTGTCCGCCCGTTCGTTAAAAGCAATAAAAACGACTTTGTCGACGCCGAAGCTATTTGTGAAGCTGCATCGCGTCCGTCTATGCGTTTTGTGCAGCCCAGAACGGAATCTCAGCAGGCAATGCGGGCTCTGCATCGTGTCCGTGAATCCCTGGTTCAGGATAAGGTAAAAACAACCAATCAAATGCATGCTTTTCTGCTGGAATTTGGCATTAGCGTTCCCCGAGGAGCTGCCGTTATTAGCCGACTGAGTACCATTCTTGAGGATAATAGTTTGCCTCTTTACCTCAGCCAGTTATTGCTGAAATTACAACAGCATTATCACTATCTTGTTGAGCAGATTAAAGATTTGGAATCCCAGTTGAAACGAAAGTTGGACGAAGATGAGGTTGGACAGCGCTTGCTGAGCATTCCCTGCGTCGGAACACTGACAGCGAGTACTATTTCAACTGAGATTGGCGACGGGAAGCAGTACGCCAGCAGCCGTGACTTTGCGGCGGCAACAGGGCTTGTACCTCGGCAGTACAGCACGGGAGGTAGGACGACATTGCTGGGAATTAGTAAGCGAGGTAATAAAAAGATCCGAACTTTGTTGGTTCAATGTGCCAGGGTATTCATACAAAAACTGGAACACCAGTCTGGCAAATTGGCCGATTGGGTCAGGGATTTACTGTGCCGGAAAAGCAACTTTGTCGTCACTTGTGCTCTGGCAAACAAGCTGGCCAGAATAGCCTGGGCCCTAACGGCACGACAGCAAACTTATGTAGCATAACGGCAGAAATACACCGGTTTAAAGAATTACTGATCTGGTTTTGCGAATACTGATATTGATGATACTAACGGCCCACCGGCCTGTTGAGGAACCTGTAAAACGGAAAGGCTCATTGAAGCCGTATATTTTCTGGAGGTTCATCAGGCGCGGAACTCATCAAGGCGCGGGAATAAAATCCCATTCAGACGCCGGATAGATTCAAGCAAGCCAACTTGTCGTCAAAATCGGTGTTGCAAAAACGGGAGTGACCATAGATTCCGTTTTCTGAGACGACCCCTTGTAGGATTGGCTGTATCTGGGGACACTATAACCGTCAAAGAAGCCGGTTTGGTGTTGGTCATTGGGGTTATCCTGTGGATCTATGGTATAATCTTAACCAAGGTCAGCAATTCCTAAGGGGGTCAAATGGACGCTTTCACATTAGGCATGTTGGGGTTGCTCATTTTTTTCACTGTCGTCACTGGCGGCAGTCTGTATCTCTACCATGAGAAACAGAAGGAAAAAAAGCATCACAACGCCTAAAGAGTAACTGCGACAATGAACGTAAAGGCCAGCAATAGCTGGCCTTTTTTTATACTTGCAGTTTGAGGTGTTACATGTCACGATAAGGTAAGTGTGACATGTAACGGAAAAGGTGATTTTTTGAAAGTATCCAATGAAGATGCTCAGGCTACGGCGATCTATCTCCTCAGAGCTGCTTCGCGCCCAGCTTTCTGGCGTGACGTCCCATTCGATAAGAAACTTGAAGCCGTGGACAGCCTGAACAGCATAGGGCGATCACCATCAGAACTCACTGAATGGATTAATAAATACCTGACAGCAGAGCAAATCAATAAACTCGGGACATCAATTAGGCAACGTCGCAGAAGGGGATATGGTGTTGGTAAAAGCATAACTATAAGCGATAAAGCCCACAGGATTTTGAAGCGGTTGTCAGAAGTCGATGGTTGCAGTTTGTCAGAAGTGATCGAGAAACGCCTAGCCCGAGCTTATAAAAATACATGGGACCATAAATAGAGTGACACTAGGGGTTGCATTTTTAAAACCCGTGATAGCATCTAAATGAACCCAAACGAATAGGGGGGCTGGCGGCGATGCCGACCATTATCCCGACAATGGAGAAATAGACCATGATGACATTGACTACCGTCTCGAAGAAAACTTCAAATAATTCAGCCCTTGTATTCTGGCGCGTTGGTACAAAACGGAAAGGCATCCTTGATGTCCATATTGATTTTGACCACGAAGAAGCGGATCTTTTGGCTGAGCTCGTAGCCATTCGCTATCTGGCGCTGGACAAACAGGTTTTTTGCAGAGAGCCAGGTGCTGGTGCTGGTTACAAGCTGGTGGTATCCAAAGGTGCAATCAAGAAGCTGGCGCTGGGCAAATCCACCAAGGCTTTTGCTTTCAAGTTTGCGGCTTGCCTCACTGGGCGTTTAAAGGGCGCTACTATTGAAGTCTCGCAGAGCATGGAGTTTATGGATGAGCCGGGAGAGGGCAACATTGAGCTCCTCGATGTGGACAAGCAAGCCTATACCCAGACCCATGACGAAATATCTACACCTGCCATTGGCCCCGTCCTGGTTACTCAACATGCCATCGATCAGTATCAGGCCCGGATAACCTCTGGAGACCCTAAAAAACCGTGGGCCTCACTTGTTGGCCGCCTCCAGCATCCAGAGTTACAGGTTCAGCCCTTTGACGAGAAAGTGGCTCGCCATAAAGCCAGAAAGTATGGCCGCGTAGATAACGTGGAAGTCTGGGGCCATAGAGATTCCAAGTTCAAGTACCTGATGGTGATCAACGACGACAACCAAAAACGTGTTCTTGTCACAGTGTTTGAGCGAAATGAGTAACCTGCTTCTCATTTGTTCTGAATACACAACCTCTCCAAATCACGTATTCATACCCTAAAAGGGCAATAACGCAGTCGTTGATAACGACTCTCCCACCTGAAAATAGCTCCAGCATAAAAACTGGAGCTGTAAATGAGATCGAGACCTTCCCTTTTACTGATGCGAAACCTGCGGTCATTGGCCGTTGTGGTGCTCGCAACTTTGCCATGCGTTGCTTTTGCACAATGGCGGGTTGTAGCCGTGAGCACCGAAGTAGACAAAATGCGCTTCAACACCATCATAGACGCGCATTCCTTCATGAAGAATTATCGCTCTGGTGAGGAGCAAGGGAAGGGAACGCCAGTTGGGGATGCGCTTTATCCGGTTGCCAGTTATGGTGATGGCCGTTATGTCTCCAGGATCTGTTTTAAGTATCTAGGTGCTACTGGCGATTATGACCCCACTACCTGCACTGGCGACCCAGCTACGGTCTACTGGCGCTCAACCTATGTTCTGCCGGGTGAGATGGATAAAACACCGTTCCTGGACAGGGATCTCGGCTTACCAACAACGACCATGTGTGTAGGGAACCCTATCCATCTTGGCACCGGCAACAAGTTCCAGGCTGAACTGGATTATCAAAGCGGAGGCTCCGACCCTTTCACATTCACCAGATACTACAATAGCCACCTTCCTGATGAAGAGCTCGGCGGCTGGCGGCATACCTACTCGCGGAGCGTCGAGGTCAACGCCTCGAAGTACGGTGAGAACATGGTTGTCCTGCACCGGCCAGAAGGGCAACAACTCGCGTTCTACAACTCGTCCTCTGTCTGGGTGCCAACATGGAAAACCGATGATACCTTGACGAAGGATGCTACCGGCTGGCGCTACACTCAATCTGACGGGGTAGTCGAGGCCTATGATGAAACCGGACGACTGACCGGCATCGAGAAGCCCAACGGCAATCACATCACCCTGAGCTATCTGAACGGAGAGCTATCCTCGATCACTGACGGCTTTGGCCGCACCATCCAGTTCCAGTATCAAGATGGCCGCATGGTCAGTGTCACCGATCCTGCTGGTGGCAGTATTCAGTACCAGTACAACAGCGCTGGCAAGCTGGCGGAAGTGATCTACCAGGACAATACGAGCCGCAGCTATCTCTACGATGACCCGAATGCACCGGGTTTGCTCTCTGGGCTGGTGGACGAGAACGGCAACCGTTTCGCCACATGGGGATATGATACTCAGGGGAGAGCGGTTCTAAGCGAACACGCCGGGGGCGCAGAGAAAACTCAGGTAAGCTACAACGCTGACGGAAGCGTCTCTGTCACCAATGCCCTCGGCCACGTTCAGCGATACACCTACAGTCGCCACAATGGGATGCTCAAGCCTGATGTGGTTGAGGGTGCGCCGTGTACCGGCTTTGTGGGCGGCAAGGAAACCTACGTCTACGACAGCAAAGGCCTCGTCTCCAGCATTACTGACCGCGCTGGGCAGAAGCGCACGTTCACCCATAACGACCGGGGATTGGAAACCACCCAGATAGACCAGGACGGGGGTAAGGTTACGACCGACTGGCTTCCTTCCAAGTCGCTCCCGGCAAAAATCACAGAACCAACCAGGATCACTGAGCTCACCTACGACACTCATCTCCGGGTGATAAGCCGCAAGGTCACTGATCGCAGCTCGGGCGCTTCCCGGACATGGACCTACACCTATGCCCCTGTTGGTACAGGAAAGCCGAGCCTGTTGGCCTCGGTTGATGGTCCGCGCACCGACGTCAGCGATGTTACGACATTTGACTACGATGACCAGGGCAACCTGATCCGGACAACGAACGCGCTGGGGCAGGTGACGCAGTTTGGTGACTACGACGCGAACGGTCGCGCCGGGACCATTCAGGGTGTCAATGGTGTAACCCAAACCCTCACCTATGACGCCAGAGGAAGACTTGTCAGCTCCACTGGGCCAGAAGGAACCACGGTCTACAACTATGATGCTGTGGGCCTCCTGAGTTCGCTGACCAAGCCAAATGGTGCAACCGTCAGCTATGAGTACGACGCTGCACATCGGCTGGTGGCGGAAACAGATGCACAGGGCAACCGGCGCGAGCTTGAGCTCAATGACCTCGGGAACCCAGTAGAAGAGCGACTGCTCGATGCGCTGGGCCAGACCCGTTGGATAGAGCGCCGGATCTTCAACGAAGTCGGCTGGCTCTCCAGTGTCTCCGACGCCTATAGCAATCAGTCATCGTTTTCCTACGATGTGGTGGCAAACCTGATACAGGAGACCAGTCCCTCTGGTAACACACACTCCTACAAGTACGACGGCTTCCATCACCGGACACAAACGACCGATCCCCTCGGGAAGGTCACGCAGGTGCTCTACAAGGATACCGGCGATGTTTACCGTGTCTCCGACCCTCGTTCGCGCCTGACCTACTACAGCTACAACGGCTTTGGCGAAGTGACCCAGGTCCGGAGCCCGGACACCGGCACCACCGACATTACCTATGACGAAGCCGGTAACGTGGCAACGCGCAAAACGGCCAAGGGGCAAACCACAAGCTACAGCTATGACGCGCTGAACCGGATCATCGAAACCTCCAGCGATGTCGCTGGCGAATCGCCAATTCTGTACGGGTACGACGAAGCAACCTCACCATACGGCATAGGCCGCTTGACCTCAGTCGATGATGGCAACGGTGTCCGGAGATTTGGCTACACCCCCGAAGGATGGCTGGCTTACGAAACCTGGGAAACCCACGGGCAGAGCCTGACTACCCAGTACCAATACGATGGTGCAGGCCTCGTCACGAAGATCACGTATCCCAGTGGCCGTGAGGTCTCCTACACCCGTGACTCAGCCGGTGACGTCATCGAGGTGACAACGACACAAGCAGGCACCACAACAAACCTGGCAAGCCAGATTGAGCGAGCGCCCTTTGGCCCCGTCACCAGTATGGTCAGAGGGAACGGCATTTCAGAAAGCCGCACTCTGGATCTCGATTACCGTGTCACCGGCATCGACGCTGCTAGGGTGCATTCGCTGGTCTATCGGTACACGCCAGACTCGTTGATTTCAGCCATAGACGACAATCTCAGCTCATCAGTCAATCAGTCACTCGGTTATGACGCGGTTGGCCGCATCACCTCTGCTGAGGGGATCTATGGCGTTTTGGGCTATGGCTATGACGCCACCGGCAACAGGACCTCGATCACGACCGATGGCCTGAGCCAAAGCTACACCATCAACTACATGAACAACTGGTTGGTGAAGGCCGGGCAAACCTCCAGAAGCTATGACGCCAATGGCAACCTGACGAAGCAGGGGGCGGATACCTTCACCTATGACAGCCAGAACCGGCTGGTGGCCGCAACGGTCGCGGGAGTGACTGTAAGCTACACATACAACCATCTGGATCAGCGTGTAACCAAGACCCTAAACGGGCATACCCGGCTGCTGGTTTACGACCTGGCAGGAAACCTCATCGAGGAGCTGGACGCGGCCACTGGAGACGTGCTGGCGGAGTACATCTGGCTCGATGGGACACCCTTGGGCTTTGTTCAGTCAGGACAGACCTACCAAGTCCACGTCGATCACCTGGGCACCCCGAAGGCACTGACCGACGTCAGCGGCCAAGTCGTTTGGAAGGCGAGCTACAGCCCGTTCGGTAAGGCCAGCATCATCATCCAGGGGCCAACCTTCAACCTGCGATTCCCAGGACAGTATTACGACGCGGAGACCGGGTTCCACTACAACTGGCGGCGTTACTACGACCCAGCGACCGGGCGGTACATTACCAGCGACCCTCTTGGCCTGATCGATGGAGTAAACACCTACGGGTATGTGCATGGAAACCCTATGTCCAATACCGACCCGACGGGTGAATTTGCGTTTGTTGGTGCAGGTATTGGAGCTGGGTTGGAGCTACTTAGCCAACTAATCGAAAATAATGGGAGTTGGAAATGTGTTAGTTGGTCAAAAGTTGGAATCGCCGGAGCGATTGGGGCTATAGGTGGCGGCTGGGCGTCAGGAGTTTTCAGACATGCCAGCTCCGGTAAATCGTGGTTCAAATTAAGCCAAAAATGGAGCAATGTCTCACCCAGAGTAAGGAAAGTTCAAGGGGTTCCACGAGGTAATGAGCTTCACCATTGGGCTATTCAGAGAAATGGCAAGTTTGGCAAATATGTTCCTGACTCAATAAAAAACCATCCTTGGAACTTGAAGTCCATTCCAAGAGATATTCACCAAAACATTCACGGCAATGGACCTACCCCATATAGCGCATTTGGTCGTTGGTGGCACGGGACGCCTGAATGGGCAAAAGTAGCTCAAGCCTCTCCTGTTAGTGGTGGTTTAGCTGATTCAATAAATGATGAGGGATGCGGTTGTGCAAATTGAATTTCCAGCGCTGCTTGTGAGCAGCAAGAAAAGGTCGCTCTTCGTAGTGGCATCAGAATCCGAGTTCGGGAAATGTACTATTCAGTCTTTGAGGAACGGTTATTTTGAGCTGATGGACATTTATGATTCGGAAGGTCGTCACTACAAAATAGACGAGGTTGCGAGCTACAAGCCGCTAAGTCCATTCTGGTACTGGCCTGTAGAAATTGTGATGTATGGTTCTCGACTGTTTAAGGCTAATTTCAATGCTGTTCTTATCTCTAATCTGGATTGCAAGGAGTTAAAATCTGAACTTTGTGATTTGGCTAAAAAGTACAGAAGTAATTTGGATTCCGGCGTCGGAATTGAAAAGATTATGGAGGAAATGGAGTCTGCCAGAACAATTAAAGAATTGATAAAGGTTTTTGGCTAGTTATTCATTGAATACGCTGGTGTTAGTCTAGCTAACCGACGCCAGCGGCCAAGTGTTTGGAAGGCGAGCCATCATAGAGTCAGTAGAGAGAGATACTTTTGGAAATCAATAGTATTATGATTGGTACAAATGAGTTGTAGCTCCATATTTTAAAGGGGGATTTCAGAGAAATGAAGAATAAGAAGGTAATAACTTTGATAATGGCCGCAGCCGCATCATGCTCGTCAGTCTACGCCGCGACATTACCGACCAGTGAGGTAGACGCATACATACTTGCGATGAACACCATGTCACCTATCACTGCAAAGTACACCATCCAGTACAAGCAAGCGGTTGAGCAGAAATGCAATACAGCCCTGAGCGTTGAGCAGCTCAACTCAAAGGCATTCACCAATGTTGTCCAGGCAATGGTGAGTAGTGAGACCGTCGATAGAATGGGGCTTGATGCTGCTGGTGGATCACTCCAGGATACCCTGTCTGTGATCGGCAAGAACGTCACATGCAGTGACCTGAACGCGCCATTTAAAGCACTCTTGGATGATAAGGACTTCACCAGAAAGCATCAGCACCTATCGAAGGTGCTGCATACTTGGAATGAAGTTGTTTCTCAAAGCAAACCCTGAGTAACAAAAAGGAGCCTAACTGGCTCCTTTTTTAATGGGGATGATGTTACGTTCGTGGACGTTATTTTCACTCGGGATATGTAACGTTGAAAAAGGCGTACCGACAAGAGAGTGGTCACATAGCTCTCCATAATAGATGAGCGACAAAATCTCTTGCTCGTTGATTTTTCCCACCTTAAAAAGGTAATTGATTATTGCTGTATCCAGTAGGTCGTGACACCCATTAAGCAGATCCACGATATTGGCCGCAGCTTCATTTTCCTCTCCGTCATCTCGACCGGCTAATACTGATTCAACCCAAGCCTCAAGGCTCGGATGTCCCTCAGCGAGCTCTATTTGACGGCACTCGTTCTCGATCAACCCTGTGATTGCTTCGTTGAGCGTTCCGCCATAAGTCGGCATGTTGAGAACAACTCCAAATCCGGGGATTTCTTTTTGGATTGGCTTCGCATCCTTGGGAGCTGATTTCAGCCACAGGAAAAACCAGATCCCAGAGCTTATGTCTTCCGGCTTGACCTGGTTGGCCGCAAGGAATTTGGAAACCTCGTTACAGATGATGCCATCTGGCGCTGCCATCTCGTAAATACCCGCCATCAGATCTTCAAGGCTCTTATACATATTATCTCTCGCACCTGTACATGATGTTTTCACTATCGTTGTTAAGCGTTTTTTCAGCAAGTATGTTCCAGCGAGACATCTTATACCATTCCATCTAAATCTGTAAAATTACCGTATTACCGTAATTATGATAATTACGGTAAATAAATTTAAGTTCTTCTTGCTGTTGTTCTACTTATTAAAATGTATCTTTGAAAAAGTAGAGTTTTTGGAATAGGATAGGTGGTGCTGAATGCCCACTTTTTACAAGGAGCGCGACCAGTGATTTTTGATGTAAGAGCGACCTTTGAAGTGGCACTCCAGACGGACACCCACCTGGTACTTATCGATCTGGATCAGGGAGCATCAGTTACGAACGATGCTGATGCAGTGATCGCCTGGTTGGCCGCAAACCTCGAAGGTGGAATTGGAAAACGTAAGGTGTACTACCGGGACACCGATGGACGCTTTGATGAGCTCAAGGTTAATGCCGGTGCTTTTGCCGGATTTGCACCTTGTAGCGAAGGCCAGCAGACCACCTTGGCTGGGATGCTCGGCCAGTAACTTTGTGTGGAGAACTCGATGTTAAACAAAAACAAATTTGAGAAAGTTTTAAAGAGAATCCTCGATAAGAACTTTGAGCGCTGCTCTATTTGCAGGAAACCATTCCCTGGACCGTGCCATACTTTTGCTGGTTTGGATTCGGACAATAAAGTTCAGAACGTAGGTTCTTGCTGTCGGACCAGTATTGTGGACTTGCGGCATGGAGGTGTGTATACGACCGCTCCTGTAGATACTCAAGAGGGGCAAAGTCAGGCGCGTGAGCTACTCGCAACACATCCTTGTAAGGGGATGATGGGACATGCTTAGCAAAAAAGTCTTTTTCATTAGTCAAGCGGAGGCCGAAAGACTGGAGCCGGTTCCCGGTGCGGCCATGATCTCCATAACTGACCCAGACAAGTCCCCTGCCGCTCTCGGACAGTGGGGGCAGTTGTACCGCGATAGCTTCTATGACGGCGGCTATTCTGAGAACACCATCCACACGATGAAGGCAGCGTTCCGGATGAATTACGCCTCTTACATTGACTCATCCCAGGCTGAAAAGCTGTCCACCTTCCTGGATGGATTGGTTGGTAGCGGTATCGATCAGATCTTCGTTCATTGCTATTACGGAGAATCCAGAAGTGGCGCGGTAGCGCTGTACCTCCAGAACAAACATGGATTCACTCCGAATAAGCCGATCACCAAGCCCAACCGAACAGTTTACGAATTGCTGTGCAATCCAACCAAGTTTGAACCACTGATGCAAAGCTACGAAACGCAACATATGGAGGAGGAACTACCTCTTCACCTCAAAATATGGGATTTTCTTCTCGTTGCGGTCGGGCTTAGGAGGTAACTTTGCACGACACAAACAATGACAAGGAAGAGCTAGTTTCACATGCGAAAGTAAATGTTCCGGCAGAACAAAGCATTCGCGGTGAACTGTTGCCGTCATCGAGCTCGCTCCGGAACATCCAGGACAACCCCGCCGTCGCCTATCTGGTGAGCCTCGGGTCAAAGCGAAGCAGGCAGACCATGAGCTCATTCCTCAACATTGTCGCCAAGATGATCGGGTTTCAGAACCTTCGTGACTGTGCATGGAGCTCAATGAGGCGGCACCACATATTGGCGGTGCTGGAAATGCTGGGGGATGCAGGGAAGGCTCCGGCAACGATCAACACCTACCTGTCAGCGCTCAAAGGGGTGGCTCTTGAAGCCTGGACGATGAAGCAAATTGATACGGATAGCTTCCAGCACATTAAGCAAGTCCGTTCAGTACGTGGATCTCGACTTCCTAAAGGGCGGGCACTTGAACGCCATGAGATTCGCAGCCTCTTTTTCACATGTGAAAGTGATTCAAGCGCCAAAGGGCTTCGGGATGCGGCCATTCTCGGGGTGCTCCTCGGGTGTGGCTTGCGCCGCTCGGAAATCGTTGCGCTGGACATGGGAAGCATGATCTACAAGGACCGCGCTCTCAAGGTTCTTGGCAAGGGCAACAAAGAGAGAATGGCGTATGTGCCTGGTGGCGCATGGAAAAGACTGGATAAGTGGGTTGAAGAGGTTCGAGGAACGCATGAAGGGCCTTTATTCCCGAGGATCAGGCGGTTTGATGATGTGACTGGAGAGCGGATGTCGGATCAGGCCATCTACCACATCTTGGAGACCAGAAGAGTTGAAGCCGGTCTGGAGATGTTTGCGCCCCATGACCTGCGACGCACCTTTGCCTCCTCGATGCTGGATAACGGTGAGGATATTGTGACCGTGAAGGACGCAATGGGCCACTCAAGCATTGCAACTACCCAGAAATATGACAGACGCGGCGATGAGCGTTTGAAGAGAGCGAGCCAACGCCTCGATATAGCGGATTAACAGCATGAATGATGAAGAACTCGAACTTGCCAGAGCCGAAGCCATGAAAGCCGATAGGTGCTTTTCAAAAGGACGGCTCAGGGACGAATTTCGGATGAAGCCTAAGCCAGGAGTAGAGCCAGTTTCGTTCTACAAAAACGGGTATGGTGGCCAATTTGGAGTGTACCGGATAGCAGATTGCCAACCAATGCGGAGAAGGGGTTGTTCACCGGCATCACAAAAGCAAATAAGGGCGCAATCCATCCTTTCGGTCAAGGCAAGAATGCGTAGCAACCTGGCAAAGGCCTCTGTCATGGCACAAAGGTGGGTCGCTCTGGAACCTCTGGTTCTCGATACCGAGACGACCGGACTTGGTGAAAGAGACCAGGTGATCGAGCTGGCTGTTACTGACATCAGAGGCGCGGTTCTCCTCTGCACCAGATTACGGCCAACCGTGGAAATAGACCCTCAGGCAATGGGTGTTCATGGCATCACCGAGACTGAGCTGTCGAATGAGCCTACGTGGACTCAAGTTGCGCCAGCTCTCGCCCGGCTTTTGTCGGGCCGTCATCTGGTGATATTTAACTCCAGTTTCGACAGTAGGATGTTGAGGCAAACAGCCAGTGCATTTGGAGACCAACTCTCTTGGTGGCAAGAGCAGAACTGTCTGTGCGCGATGAAGCTGGCGGCTGATGCCTTTGGCTCAACCAACCGGCACGGCACAATCTCACTTGCGGATGCCACCTGCGAGGCAGGTGTGAGCTGGAAAGGTCGAGCCCATTCAGCAGCGACCGACGCTATTGCCACCGCCGACTTGGTGACAGAGATAGCCAAAGTCCAACGTGACCTCGTGGTCCAGCTCCAGGAGCTTCAAAGCAAAGGTAATTTGGAATGACAGAACAATCCTACGGCGAAAGTCTCAAATTTTTCTCAGACTGGCAGAAGGACCCCGCGAAACGCACCGGCCTGAATGTGCAACACACGCTAACCAGAGGTGAATATCCTACGGTCAGCATCGAGATTGCGCCGATCAGGGCATCGGGGTCCAGCCCAGACTGGAAAAGCAAGATCACGGTGCAGCTCACTCGCGGCGAACTGACGGCGTTTTGCAGCGTTCTCTTTGGTTTGCGTAGCAAGGCTGAGGGTTCCTATCACGGCGACGCGAAGAATAAGAGCTTTGCGGTTTACAACAACGGCAAGGCCGGTGTTGCGATCATCCTTAGTGAGCGAGGAAACCAGCTCCAGAATTTCATCAATGATGACGACCGAATGGAGCTCGCAGTCTTCGCAGTTCGCCAGCTTTCCAACGCATGGAAAGTTACCCCTTCTGATGCCATCGCGCTGCTACGCCAATCAGCGTGGATGGACCGAAATTTGTCCTAATCGAGCAAATCTAGGCACTCTAAAAGTCGTCCTATAACCACAAAGTTAGACCATCATGCAAAGTGGGGTATAGAGGGTGCCAGCCCCACCCCAGCAGTCCCCCTCAGCCACATTTCTGGCTTGCCCCGCGCTTTTCTTCTTTCTCTCTTTTTCTCTCTTTTTCTCTCTTTTTCTCTCTCTTTCTCAATCTAATCTCACACACGAAGGTCAAACAGGGCACCCGCCGACGCGAAGCGGAGGCGTATTCTTGCCCCTCCCCCTCGTTGCATGATGGTCTAAATCTGTCTACTATGTAACCAATGAACTGTTAGAACAAACCCACACATAGGCGGCAGCATGGCTAAAAACTTCATATCAGAACAATTCTCGGCCATGTGCCGCGACTTAACGAACCTGTCCTCTCTTATCAAACGACTACCGCCACGGTACGCAAAAGTTGCGGCCATCCCTCCTACCGGAAAAGGAATGGAGAACGAGCCCGTCAACAAGATTGTCGTAACTGAACAAACTGGGCGCGAAGCTCTTGAGCTGGCAGCGCACAGCTACAGAGATCTTCACATCAACCCAGACTATTCGCAGAAGTCTGCCAGGCGCACCGTGGGGGTACTCTGGTTCTCCCCTTCCAGGATTGGTGTAGCTGACGAAATTGCGGCGACGGTTGAACGCATCAACGCGGCCAAAGCTGGTATCGAGGAGTTCATTATCTCGACGTACCCCACCAGGCAAGAGAGGTTTGAAGCACTTCGAGCGGACTGCCCTGGTGTCATGACTCTCCACCTTTACAGACAAATTCGGTGCTATACCAATGGCGACATCGACTCTATCCGCTTCACCTGGCAACGGAAGGACTCCTTGAAGAAGCCCGTAAAAGAGGAGCTTTTGCAACGCATCAGAGAGGAGCTGGAGCGATCTGGGCCAGACTATCAACTTCCCCTGGAGCAGCTTATCCAGAAGATCGCCAGCACCCCGGAGCCTTATCTCCGGGAGCGAAGGGAAGTAAAGGTTCAACCGGTGGCAAACGTCATGGCCGCAGGGGTACTCAAAACCGTTACCGCGCCAATGCCCCTGATCGTGCTCCAGGATAAGGATGTTCAGCTCAAATTGCTTCGTAACTTTGACGCCTCAGAACAACGCAAAACTCGATCTGATAAAGCGGCATCGGAAATCCTTGGCACCTTCGGTGGAGTCACTATCGAATCCTTCCCTGGATGAATCAGCGTGACCGCGTAACAAGGCTTTTCCGCAGCCGGAAGGGCTTTGTCCCACACAAACAATTCCAATCGACAGCAGCATGATATATAATTATGATAATTACCGTATTATCGTAATTATCGTAAACATTACAAATTAAAAGGAACGTTCTCATGGCAAGAAAATTGGTTGAGTTTGACGATGTAGCGGCTGCGGCCCAAAAGCTCAAGGACGCCGGTAAACGCCCAACGGTCATCGCTATCAGAGACATCATTGGCAAGGGGAGCTTTACCACCATTTCAACGTATCTCAAACAGTGGTCAGAGGAACACTCCCTCGATGAAGAGCTGGTAGAGGTAGTCCTTCCAGAATCGGTTATGAGCGATGCTGAGCTCTTCCTACAGAAGATCTATACGGTAGCCAAAGCAAGCGCCGATGAACAGCTTGAGCGCGAGCGTGAACTGCTACGACAGAAAGAAATTGAGTACCAGGAAGATATGCAGCAAGCCGTGGACATGGCAAATGATGCCACCGAACGGGCTGAGCTACTGGAGGAACAACTTGAAGCTCTCACCAACAAAAAATCAGAGCTCGATGCGGCCCTTGGTAAGGCAGAAAACTCGCTATCCCTCAAGTCTGCGGAGCTAGAACGCTCACTGGCTGACATTGATAAGCTGGAAAAGCGGATCGTTGAGTTGGAGGGCAAGCTGGAGGCGAAAGCCGCAGATCTGACCCGAGCACAGGATCACCTGGAGCAAGCTAAAAGCGAAAATCGCTCTTTGAGCCAAAAATTGGCAACTACAGAGGGTGAGTTGGAGGAGCAAAAAGGCAAGAGTATAGAGCAGACAGAAAAGCTCCGGGCCGCTCAGGAACAAAAAACATCGTTGAAAGAGCAGCTCGAAAATGTACAGGCCAAACTGGCCCAATCACAGGACTCCCTTGCCACAGCCAAAGCTCATGGCGAATCCGCTGAACGAGAGTGCCAGCGCCTATCTGGAGAGGTAGAAAAGCTGGACGCCAAATTATCCAGCGCCGAAGCAGAAGCTCGCGCTCTTGTTCAAGACAAAGGCATGATGGCTGGTCAGTTGCAGGAAAAAGACCAGCAGGCCAAGAGCCTCGAACAAAGACTCAATGATGCACTGACCAAAATTTCTGGGTTGGAGCAAGAGCTCGCTAAAGCTGGTAAGGGAGGGAAAAAGAAAGAGGAAAACTGATGGCGCGAAAGGCTAAATATTCAGAAGAGTGGCGACACAGAGCTGCGGCTCTTCAAACCAAGATTGAGGAGGCTATGACACTAGCCACCTCATCTATTGGCGACTATCGCTGGTTACACCGTCTCCATAGTTGGGTTACGGAGGTGGCTCAAGGTAAAGCCCCAGACTGGTGGACAGATCTGGATTGTGAAGTATCCCTCCCCCGAGAAGAAAAGCGGATCAGTACGTTCCTCTCGACACAAAAGAAGCGCATCACTCTCCAGATGTGTTTGTCGTAGGGGGCCTCATGAAACAACTTCCTCCTGACACACCAGAACAATCACTGATCACTCAGTACAAAGGGCCTCGCCTTGTCGTTAAGGCCTACGCTGGAACGGGTAAAACCACGACACTGGTGAAGTACGCCCACAACAACCTCGATTCACGTATCCTCTACTTGGCATACAACAGGGCTATCCGCGACGAGGCAAGAGAAAAGTTTCCTGCAAACGTAGACTGCAAAACGTCCCACCAGCTTGCCTACGCCACTATAGGAAGGGGCTACCAGCACAAACTCTCCGGCAACCTAAGGCTCACCGATATTGCCCAAGCGGTGAATACCAAGAACTGGACGTTTGCCAAAGATATTCTCGATACGCTCAACGCCTTTATGTGTAGTGCAGACATGCGGATTCTTTATACGCATTTTGCTCGCGCCGATACGGGTAAAGTGCTTACGTCCAAACAGGAGAGATACCAAATCCAGGTGGTCGAAGGTGCTGAGCTCATATGGAAACGGATGACAAACGTTCAAGATCCGTTCCCGACCGTACACGATTGCTACCTCAAACAGTATCAGCTCGGGATGCCGAATCTGTCTCGCCGGTACACCACCATTCTTTTTGATGAAGCACAAGACGCTAACCCCGTAACAAGTAGCATCGTCCTACAGCAGAACTGCAAGGTAATCCTGGTTGGAGATCGCCACCAGCAGATCTATAGGTTCAGAGGCGCAAACAACGCCCTTGATAGCAAAGAGCTCATGAACGCCGACCAACTCTATCTCACTCATAGCTTCCGCTTTGGCCCCAACGTTTCGCTGGTGGCAAACGCCCTTCTTGAACTCAAAGGTGAAACACGACCTGTTGTTGGCCGGGGACCAGCAGATCAGGTACTCATGTTTTTACCAGGTGACGTGGGCCACCGCGCAATACTTCACCGAACCGTCATGGGGGTTATAGAGACGGCGCTCTCTGCGACCGAATCCGGAGCGCAGGTATTCTGGGTCGGTGGAATCGACGCTTACCAGATCAATGAGCTCCAGGATTTGTACTGGTTTTCGATGGCAGAGCCAGACCGGGTAAAGAATAAGAAACTGCTTGATGAGTATGAAGACTACTTCGAGTATCAAGAAGTAGCGAAGGCGACCAAAGACCCTGAGATGATGAGGGCTGTCAAGATCATCAACAGCTACGATGAAATCCCTGAACGACTCACCACTCTACGACGCAATACAGTCAAAGAAGAGTTTGGGGCTGACATTACGGTCTCAACAGCTCATCGGTGCAAAGGGTTGGAGTGGGACTTTGTTCAGCTCTATGACGACTTTCCGGATGTCCTGGACCCAGAGCTCGACCCAATGGCCCGTGACGATGAAATAAACCTGCTCTACGTTGCATCCACCAGAGCGATGCGAATCCTTGCGTTGAACAGCGCTGTCGAGATGGTTATCCGCTACATCACCCAAAAACGCATGGTCGAGAAGCAGATGAAGATGGCCGCAGAAGCGACAGAAGTTGAAGAGGACACGACCAAATAGTTTGGTCAATTCTTTCACATGTGAAAGTTGACAAATAAAACGCTCTAAGCGCCCTAAATGGGCGCTTACACCTGCCTAATTTCACGCCTCCCACCTCTACCATATCGAGCATGGGAAAATACGTGCGTGAGACTATGAAAAAATCACCTTTGAATTTACTGCTCCTTGCAGCGCTCACGCTGGGGGCATCACACCAGGCTTGGGCTCAAGATGGCACAAGACCTGGTTTTTATGAGCGAAAGGAAGAGGGTTGGTTCTGGTACAAGGAAGAGCCCAAAGAACCAGAGAAAAAACCCGAAAAGCCCAAACCAAAGCCTGTGGCAGAAGCGAAGCCTACACAGCCTAAGCCTGCTGCTCCGCTTCCGAGCGGCCCAGAAATGTTCTCAGCGGAATGGTTCCGGGAAAACTTACCCAAGTACAAAGACCTTGCTTGGAACAATCCTACCGTTGAAAACGTCAGGACGTTTCTCTACTTGCAACGATTTGCGATAGATCGCTCTGAACAATTTTCCGATGCTACAGAGCTGGCGGTCGTAGGTGATCCTTTCTTGGATGAAATTACTCGACGTCCTGCTGCCACGTTTGCCTCACAACAAGTTGATCGTGACGCTGGTAACGCCAAAAACATGCTACTCAAAAGCGTAGCCGAACGCGTAGGGATATTCTTCTTCTACAAGTCCGACGATGACTACAGTGACTTGCAAGCACCGCTCATCAAGATGTTGGAACAAGGAGAAGGATTCTCGATCATTCCTGTATCTATGGACGGCAAACCACTCCCCAGTGGGCTTTTCCCCCATTACAAAACCGATGAAGGCCATGCCAAACAACTTGGTATCGTAACTTTCCCTGCTGTTTACCTCGCATCTCCAGACGGTCAGTTCGCTCCTATAGGACAAGGGCCAATGTCTCTTCCTGAGCTGAATCACAGGATTTTGGTCGCAGCAAAACGCAATGGTTGGGTCACAGACGAAGAGTTTAACCGTACACGTCCGGTACTCAACCTGGAAAACAACATAGCCGAACGCTTGGCCTCACCAGAGCTGGGCTCTGACCTCAAACAGCTATCTCAAGCGAGCGGTGATAAAGACAACTTTGTGCCACCGGAACAACTCATGAAGTACATCCGGGACAAATTACAGGAGAACTAAGATGGTCACGCACAAGACATTAAAAAGGAGCCTGCTTGCCCTGAGTGTGGCGGCCAGTCTCGTCATGGCACCGACAGGGGCGATAGCCGCTAACGGCCTCCAATCACAGATGGACAAACTCTTCAATGAAATGAGCAACACAACACCACCTGGGGTTTATGAAAGCCAACGACGTGGCGTTTTAGCTGGTGGCCGGTTCACTGCAAAGACACGAATCTTCGACGAGAACCTGGTGAGCTTTGCCCCTCCATCATGGAAAGCTGGTTGCGGTGGTGTAGATCTGTTCGGCGGTTCGCTTTCCTTCATTAACGCGGATCAAATTGTCCAACTCCTTCGGGCTGTAGCAGCCAACGCCAAGGGCTATGCCTTCCAGCTTGCGCTCGATAACGTTTTCCCGGACGGAGCGAAGTGGATAGAGAACTTCCAGAAGAAAGTGCAAGCGCTCAACCAACATCTGGGCAACTCCTGCCAGCTCGCTCAAGGTTTCGTGAACGACCTAACCAGCGGCATGGACCTTAAACACAAAACTGATGCTTCTATAACCGCGACAACTTCCGGCCTGTATGAAGACTTCTTCGGGTCCAAGCAGGAAACCAGCGGCAAGAGTCCTCTGGAAGAACTGAAAGCCAACAAACCTGACGAATACAACAAGATGATTGGCAACATCGTCTGGAAGCAACTCAAGAGCAACAACGCCAACACCTGGTTCCAGTACGGGGATAACACCCTTCTTGAAGCGATCATGTCTTTAACCGGCACAGTCATCATTGGTGATCTGGTAAACGACCCGAACTCAACCGGCACTGGTGCGAAAACAACCCCTCTGACGACCCTACCAGGTAACAAGATCACCTTGTCAGACCTGATTTCAGGCGGTTCTGTTGAGATCTATTCCTGTGATTCTGATACGACCAACTGCCTGAGTGCTGGCTCCAGCAATAAAACTGTCGTGCTCAAAGGTATCAAGAACCAGATCACCGATATGCTGTTAGGAACAAGCTCTACACCTGGTGTGATCTACAAATACGCAACGAACTCTGGAACCTTAACCGACCCAGAAAAGGCCTTTGTTTCTAACCTCCCCGGAGGGATTGGCACCATTGTTCGTAACTTGTCTGTCCTTTCACAGGACGGCGCTAACCTGTTCGCAACAGAGTCATCAGGAGCGATAGCCCTGACCATGATGTATAGCTTCTCGGAAGAGTTCTTCCGCGCAGCTCGCATTGCGATGGCTAACAGCAAATCACCCTACAAGAAAGAGGCACTAGAGCTTCTCGCGCAATCGCAACAGCAAATCCGTGCTGAATACACAATCCTGTCCTCTCAATACGGCGATCTGGCAAGCCAAATTGAGAAATACAACAACCTACTGGACAACATCCGCAAGCAAAAATACATGCTGGCAACTTTGTCCAATCCTCCTAGCACGAACTAAGGAGCTATTGGAATGGGATCTTTTTCAATCCACTCTATCGGTGACTCTGCTTTTCTGGAGCAAATCCTGATTGCAGTATCAATGATCACCGGCACCGGGGATTTCGAGAAGATGGTCAGTATTGGCCTGCTTCTTGGGGTCTTGATGATCTGTATTCAGTCCGTCTTTCAGGGCGCAAAGCAAATCAACCTCCAGCAAGTGCTGGTAGGTTGGATTCTATATGCCTGTTTCTTCGGCCCAACCACAACTGTGACTATCGAGGACGCTTATACAGGGCAGGTTCGAGTCGTCGCCAATGTCCCTATTGGGGTAGGCTTTGCTGGAGGTGTCATATCCAACGTGGGATACACCATCACCAATTTGTTTGAAACTGGATATGGGGTAATCGTACCCAATGTCACGGAAAGCCACTTTTCCGAAACACTGAAACTGTTGAATGACGTCAGACGGCGAGCCTATGACACAGGAGTTTTTACTGCGCTTAACTCAGCAAATGGAGGCGGCTATGTTGACGTGAGGCGTTCCTGGAACAATTACATTCGGGAATGCACGTTAACCAAAGTCGATCTCAACCTAATGTCCCTTGATGAGTTGATGAACCGTTCAACTGACTCAGCTTTGCGATTCAACTCACAGCTCTACGGAACTAGGTTGTATTTGTCTACAGCAAACCCTGACGGCGCTGACTACACATGTACTGACGGATGGGTGGCTATTAGCACTGCAACCGCCAACCTAAGCAGCCCGGTTGTTGTTGATGCTCTTAACAGCCTACTGGGTATTGACACGTCAACTGGAGACAACGCTCTAACGAAGCTGACCGATTCGCTTCAAGCGATGGGTGCCACAACTACGTCATCAATCGACTATCTGAAAGCCGCCGTTCTGGAGCCCCTCTATTATGAAGCCGCAGCAGGACGTTATCAGGACCTCCAGGATTATGGCTCTGCATTGATGGTCAACCAGGCTATTCAGCAACGGAACACACAGTGGGCCGCAGAGCAGTCGATGTTCATGACCGTCGTCCGACCAATGCTGACGTTCTTTGAAGGCTTTATTTATGCTATAACCCCGATCATTGCTTTTATTATCGTGATGGGCAGCTTCGGCCTCCAGTTAGCCGGGAAATATGTACAAACCATCCTCTGGATTCAGCTATGGATGCCAGTCCTCTCAATTATAAACCTGTTTGTTCATACCGCCGCGTCAAATGAGATGTCTAGCCTCAGTGCTGGTGGTCTCAACTCCATGTACGCTCTTTCCTCAACTGGAGATGTTCTGCAACACTGGATTGCAACCGGCGGCATGTTGGCTGCGGCCACTCCGGTGATTTCCCTGTTTATCGTCACAGGTAGCACCTACGCCTTCACCAGCTTGGCATCGAGAATAAGTGGTTCTGACCACGTTGACGAAAAGATGCAAACGCCAGATCTACTCAAGCAAGGTCCGGTTATGCAAAGTCAGCCAGCGTACAATCACAACCAGTTCAGTGGTGCGATTGCAAACGGCGCAGAAAGCATGATCAGTACCTTCTCGCTTGGCTCCACCTTGGCATCAGGCGTGAGCTCCGCACAGGCATTACAAAGTCAGAAATCGGAGGCTTTCCAAAGCACTCTTGGTCGAGGTTTTTCTGATGGAGTAAGTCAGGATCAAGCCTATTCAAG
Source organism: Proteus vulgaris (assembly GCF_033708015.1). NCBI lineage: Bacteria > Pseudomonadati > Pseudomonadota > Gammaproteobacteria > Enterobacterales > Morganellaceae > Proteus > Proteus vulgaris. The sequence goes on from NZ_CP137921.1 coordinate 177,453, forward strand.
ACTCTCCAATGTCGGGCGCAACGTTTCGTCGCAAAACACAGCTCAAAGCCAATTGATCAACCAGCAAGCCAAGAACTTCATGGATAAGTTCCAGGTGGATGATAGCCACTCTGATGCTGTCAAAGGTGCTTTTGCCATGCAGGCTATGGGCACACTCGATGTTGACGAAGCTGCGTCCATGCTTATGCCTATGGTTGGCAAGGCCAGGGCAGCAATGAAGGCCGCTGCTGGTGTGAAATCAAACAGTACAGCCCTAGTTCCTGCTGGTGGTAATGGCGAATCAGGCGGCGGCAGTGATGTCCTGGACATCAAAGCGCAAGCGAAGGGAGCAACAGAGTCATCAACTCAAGACTCTTCAAGCTGGTCAGCGAGTGATGTGTCCCAGTTCATGAAGGGTGTGAGCTATTCGCAAACCGATAGCCAGGCGTTGACAAATCAATTAGCGCAGGGTTTCAGCCGTTCTGGAAGCGAGTCATTCAAGCAAACCTGGGGCGATAGCTTATCCCAGAACCTATCCAAGTCCGCTTCTGAACTGGTGTCTGCATCGGACACCTTCACAACAATGAGTCAGCTCCAAAACCAAATGGGCTCCATGACTAATACCGACTTTAAAACTCTCGGTGGTGCAGTAGCACAAACCCCTGCGGCCATGAACCAACTGAATGACTATTTCCGAAATGCCGCGCCGCAATCGGTTAAAGACGAGGCGGCTTCACTACAGCAAAGATACCAAGCCTACGGAATGTCTCCTCAAGTGGCCCAGGCAGCAGCGCGAATGACAGCAATGACCAACTCCAAAAATTACGAACAGGGTAAGGAGCTTGGCGGGTATCAAGCCGCACTACAGGCGATCAATACCGCGTCCGGTCGCAACGGAGCATTTAGTGGTGATGCTTACGGAAATAACGGCATTGAAGGCCCGAATGTTCAAGGCCTACCAGGTCAGGTTCAAGGGGCTGTAGGCAGTGGACCTAACATCCCAACCGGATTCCGGGAGAATGTGGCTGGGATGGCTGGAACTAATCCGGCATCAGAAGCTGGGCAGTTACCAACGAATAGCCCCCTTGTTCAAAATGAACATGCAGCCGGTACGTCAGCTCTTCATAACCAAGCACAGCAAACAGAGCGAAATGTATCTGCTCCTGAACTGAAAAAAGCCCAAGATAACCTTATGAACTCGCTTCCGGAAATGTCTTGGAGCGCTTCGGCGTGGGGAGCGTGGGACAACTCCAGTGATTGGATGGGCCGCAGAGCTGAACAAGCAGGTGGAGCTCTCATTGCTGGTGGTCAAGCTGGCGCTGATGCGTTCTCAAGAGCGATGGATCAAATGAGAACGATGACACCTGAACAACGCGACCAATTCATCGCGGCCACTCAACGCGGCGACCAGGCCGTGCAAGAGGAGTTTGGCTGGGCCGGTGATGCGATGGTCGGTATGGCTAAACTTGGCCGCAACGTCATGGGAGCTGCTGCAAGCGGCTATGATGCAGCGAAGGAGTGGTTAACTGGTAAATCTGATCTATCGGAAGCCGCTAAAGGGATGAGCATTGAGGAACGCGGCGCGTTCTATGCAGCAGCGCTATCCTCTGCCGCAGAAGCTGGTGGTGGAGCCGCGCAGCAGTTTATGAACCAGTACGGTGATGAGTTCAAAGAAACGATGCAGTCTATCGCTCAAAGCCGTTATGGGCTGACTGAATCCCAAGCCGCTGTTTATGCCGAATCGTTTGACACAAACGAAGGTCGCATGAACCAGGCTGTTCAGAATCTGAAAATGGAGTATGCAGAACGTAACCCGGATGGCTCACCGATGATGCAAGGAGGTCAGCCTGTTCTTTCTCAGCAAAACGAAGAGTTTACGGACAAGCTGGTAAACGTATTGCAGAACTCGACGGAAGCTGGAGACCGTTCAGGTAGCTATTTGACTGCCGTCAGGGGGTACAACATAGCAAATCAAAGGTTCTAAAAGACCAACCAAATAATAAGGGGGCCAGCAGGCCCCCTTATTCGTCTCCAGCTCCAATATGGAAGCGCTGGTCAAAATCATAGGAATCTTGAAACCCACCAGTTTGTTTTTTTCTGCGCCGGGTAGGTGGTGCCTCTTTATATGCTGACCGCGCAACGCGGATAAAGCACGTTAGTCCAAACAGAGCCCCGACAACCAAAGCAACTTGCCACTGGAAGTAAGCGATCCCTCCCCAAAAGATAACAGCAGCCCAAAGGCTTTTGTGAACCAGAAATAGGAAACGAGCACCCCAAACGCCGAAGGGAGCCAGCGCCACACCAAGTCCCCAAGGTGTGTCAGCCATCATGGCTATTCCCAGAAGCACCATTCCCAGCAGAAGAATATTGACCACATGTTTCATATCAACCCCCTTACTCTTTACCTCCAGTTTACCACGGCATCAAAAAATGCAACTGTGAAAGTTTGACTATTTTTTGCTAAACAACCATTCCATTGGCAACTTCTTCGATTAGAATTTGCCCTCAAACTTTCACATGTGAAAGTTTGCCCTTACGGAACAAGGCGTTTATTGACAAAGCATTACATAGTTGAACATGTCAAACAAATCGCATACACTATGGAATAGGCCATTGCTAACGCTTTGGTCCCCATCTGCAACACCGCAGAGTTCTCTTTCTCAAATATCTCTTTCTGTAAACACCATCATCCTTGTGTGGTCGGGATGCGCCTTTGCCTTCCCTGCCCTCCTCAGCTCCTGCTGTATTCGCAATTTCAGCCCTCGCTGTATCCCTAAAATCACTTATACCTAAACGCTATTTAATATCACAAAATACCGCACTCCCCGTGCGCTATTTCCGCCATTCTTTTGGCGCACTTTCCATTACTATCGCAAAAATATCCGTATCCCATTGATTACTAAAAGTATTGTAACTTTGTTCCGTCGGTACAAAGTTAAGTGTATGTTTTTAAAGGTTTTTTATTGTTGACAGCATCATTATTTGGGCTTGTAAAGGCGCAAAATGTGTCAGTTTGTGACAATAGAAGAACTCTAAAAGCGTTCATCGAATAACGCACTTTTTGTATGGCTAACAACGCAGTTTAAAGGGTGGCAAACAATGGATAAATGCCAATTGATAGACATCCCAAGCGACCCAGAGAAGAAACGTGAGTGGATCAAGTACAAACTCAAGATCCAGGGGCTTTCTCTGGCCGCATTGGGCAGAAAACACAAAACATCTCGGCAGGTGGTGTCTACGGCACTCTATAAGCCCAGTCCACGCTGGGAACATGAGATAGCTACAGCTTTGGGTGTGAAGCCGTCTGAGATTTGGCCGGAGCGGTACGACGAAGAACACGAAATACCCCTCAGACATAAGGAGGCAAGCTGATGAAGAACAAAGCCAAGGCGCTAGTTCTGTCTGCGGCTCTCCTTTCATCAACAGCGAATGCTATTGACCTGAGCGGAACCATCTTCGACAAAGCAGCGAAAGCATATAACCTCGACCCTCTTCTAGTGTATTCGGTCGCATTGGCCGAATCTGCATCAGGGAGAGGTAATGGCTCTATAAGTCCTTGGCCTTGGACGCTTCGCGTTCCTGGGCTTCCTTTCTATGCTAAGTCGGAAGATCAGGCAAAGGCTAAGCTCGCTGAGTTTCAGCAGCAGTACGGTCGTGCCATTGATGTCGGGTTTATGCAAGTGAGCATCCGGTGGAATGGTCATAGAGTTTCTTCTCCAGCAGATCTTCTCGACCCAGAGACCAACGTCATGGTTGGGGCAGAGGTGCTATCAGAAGCCATTCAGTCATCTCCAAATGACTTGGAGCTTGGCGTTGGCCGCTATCACGCCTGGGAAGACGAAATCCGAGCCAGAAACTATGGTAGCCGAGTCTTGGCTATCTATCGCAACCTTCGTGATTTGTGAGGGGGGCGGAATGTTGGAACTGGATATTATTGGTGCGTGGGATGCAAGAGCCGTCAACCTCGATCAAGAAGAAGCTGATAGAAACGTCTACGAGTTCGATCTGACATTGTGGAACCTGCTATCCACTCTGGCAAAAGAACGTCCAGATGATGCGGCCTCACAATTTTCTTTGGGCATGGACACCGTTCAAAAGCTGTCACTGGCAACACCTTCCCAATTGGAAGCTCTGGCCTCTGGCGTGTTGATCTCTTTCAAACTCGAAACAGCAGAGCAGAACATCATCACGCGACTCTCTGGCGACTACGACCCTGTAGTTTTTATCAACCATAGTGTTGATGAATTTGATGCTGCCTACTGGTTGCTATTTAACCGCGTCGCATCGAGAGACCCGGAGATGGCAAAGGAAGTTTTCGGGGTTTCGAGAGAGCTTGCGGAGCTGGTGGCTAAGGCAACAGACAGCCAGTTGCGCCACATGTCTGGAACAACGGTTACGCATTTTACGCTTCGTTTTGCTCCGAGCATCATTGAAGAAATTCTCGATGACAGCCGGGAAGAGTTAACACACCCGGTATTGAAAAAACTGCAACAGTCTCTACAGGGACGTGGGAGGTGGAGATGAACATTGGCAACTCTGGTACATTGGGTCGCTGGGTTACAGCTCGACACATGGCCCTTGCTGGGTACATCACAAAAATCATCATGATCGAGACTGGTCTGACCTACAAACAGGTCAGACGGCTTTACCAGGATCTGGAGAGGGACGGATATACTCTGGAACGAAAATCCAGAACTTTCCGGGGTGGTGCGACACTGATTCATAGTCACACATCCAAGATACAGGCCTCTCTTCTAATGCAGCTCTACTTCAACATTGGTGGAGAAGCCGTGTTGCGGTCTGTGAACATCAAAGCCTTGAACAAGGCATTTAGAATGTATCACGCAATCCGCAAAGAAGTGCCCGGAATGAAAGGTGCTCGGTGGGCTCCGTTTGATATTACTGATGCCTGGTGTCTTGCTTCGGAGCTGAGAAGTGGGGACGCAATGCTGGAGGTGTGCGACAACTGCAAGTGTACGTACTTCACCTCTGTTAATCAAAGAACCTGCGTTGAATGTCCGTTCTGCAAAGAACAAGGAAGGCATGGTGGTGGGGAGAAAGAGTGTGCTTGAGTAGACTATGACATTTCGGACCAGAAGATGAGCGCCCAAACTTTGCGGCGCTCATTTTTTTACTTCTTCTGTGGGATACGGTAGCGCTCCAGCTCGACAGCTCCCAACCCCTTGAAAGCATCCGGGCGACGTCCTTGCCCACTCCACGAAACTCCGTCTTTTGAATATTTAGCATTATCAGGTTCTGATCTGCTCGTGAACATTTCGTTGAGCAAGCCGATGTCCACACCGCAGGATTCCATGTCGCTCATTATTCGCTCAGCCTGAGCTCGCTTTTCTTTTTCTTCTTCTTCTCGCTTTTTGTACTCTTCCTCCAGTTCATTGAGAACGCCCTTCATTCTGTCAATGATCTCCCGAACTTCATCTAACGGGAGTCCTCGCAACAGGGTGCGAATGCGGCTTTTACGCTTTAACTCTGCGATTATTAACTCTCTACGTTCAGCCGCTGATAGCGTAGAGAACTCCTCGTGGTCTTTCATGTCATACGGAGCCCATCAGTTTTCCTTTAAGTGAATCACGTTGAGAGTTCAGTTTTGCGTCAGTCTGCACTGGCGAATTTTGATGCTGTGCAGGTTGACTCTCTGAACTCTGTTGCTCAAAAGACCCAATGTTGCCAGAAAATCGAAGAGAATAAAGACCCAATAGAGCAAGGGCGCGGAGCCGATCACTACGCGCCTTATGCTGCATCTGGGACAGTTCACGATAGAGCTCCGGAAAGGCTTGCTCCGATATGTTCAGATTAGATATTTTTCCATCCCATTTGCTACCAGCCACAACGACCTCCTATCTATCAGCCGCAGAACCAGAAGCCCCTGGCATTGGATGCCACGGATTCGTTGGGCAGTACGATCCTGCTCTTAGGGAAAAGCTCCTTGGCCGCATCTTGGTAAGCCTCGGCACCGCCGCCAGCCAGCAGAACTACGTCAGCATCCATCCCGTCCTCACGCATTGACTTCCGCATAGGGATCAAGGCGTTTTGAGCGACTTTGGTTGAGGCTTTCTTGAAGTAGTCTTTGATCGATACCTTTTCACCGTAGAGGAAGATTTCGGCCTTACCGGCACGAATAGCTTTCTCGATCTTTTCGATGCCAGGGGCACCGCCGTGGTCTTCCTGAATTAGCCGGTCCGTTTCCTGTAGCAACACCGACATCGCCTTGAGGCTGGTGCCAGATGAGTGATAGCGGACCTCTCCCTCTTCAAGAGCTACCCAGTCTACAGAAAAGAACCCAGGGTCAATTACAACGGTTTTTCCTCCCTGGATAATCTCCAGGAGGTCTTCATCTTTGGTTGAACTTACAACATCCATGTAAGCACCGGCAGGTTGAGGTACAACCACGACAGACTTAACCGCTACCGATCGTTTTGGCGTGATCTGGTGTTCACCCTCAAGCCGAGATTTCAACGCCTCTCTGCGCTCTACGTCCATGTACTGACTAACAGGCAGGCCAGTCACCAGCACATCGATCTCCTTCTGCTCGGACATCAGGAGTGCAGCGTAGAAAAGAGCCTTGTATGGATTGGTCGAAGGATAGTCGCCGTGAAGCTCACGCTCCCATCCTTGCAATCGGTCAGGCTCGACGCCTGCAACCCATTTCTCTCCATCAATCACAACCTGAATGCAGGTCCCTGCACCGCCAGTTAACTGTTGTGGCATCAGTTCCAATGGACCTGCCCCCACCGGCATGACGACTGTGCGAGCTTCCTCACCTTTATACCCCATTGCCATTTTCAGGTTGGAGTAACCAATATCCAAACCCAGAACAAATTGACTCATGAAATCCTCCAAAGATTGCTTTTAGATTGCTTTTCGATTGCTTGCCGCGTGTTGGATAGAGAATAAGGCTAAAAGCGGGGACAGATGGCCTGTGTAATTGCCCAAAAGGGGCATATAGGTTGCTTTTCGGTGGCTTTTTGATCGTTGAGTAAGGGAACCTATGGGAACGCTGCACGGATAGGCTCAGATAAACAGACCTTACCCTCGCATCGAGAACCGCTTGCCCTCCAGCATCGAGAGACGGTGGTAAAGAGGCATTTGGAATCTTTGATGCCATATCCAATATATCTGGAATCTTTAAATATAGATTCATATGTAAAGAGGCTGTTAAAGAATAAGAGCATCAAGATTCCAGATAGATAGAGGGAAATTTGACAAATTCCAAAGATGGGTTAGCCTAGTGACAGAACTAGATTCCAGTATTGGAATAATCAGCTTTAAATTCCAGATAGATAGTTATGTGGATAGGAATTGGATAGGAATTGGGAGGGTATTGAGGTGAGTCTACCAACAGAGCGATGGCTAGATCTGCTAGATCCGAAGCTCGAAGAAGAACGATCCGAGATAACAGAGGATCTGCTAGAGGCAGAGGGACGAGAGTTTGTTGCAGAGGTACGGAGCAAACTGGATCACGCCTTAGCGGTTCTTGCTGTCGAGGCGCAGCAGGAAGCGGACATGTACTGGAACGCGCACAAATCAGCGCGTGAAGAAGCGTCAGAGGACGAACAAGGGCGTGTCGGTACACGGGTTCGCATTCTAGGCGTATCACTCGTTGCAGAGTGGTATCGCAACAGATTTGTCGAACAAGTTCCCGGACAAAAGAAAAGGGTTCTATCGACACATATCAAGAAGGGTCGCGGTCATGCCTACAGCATGTCGCACTTCAAGAAAGAGCCTGTCTGGGCACAAGAGTTGATCCAGCAAGTTGAAACCAGGTATGCCGTGTTAAGACAACGCGCCACTGCCTTAGCAAAAATTCGCCGGGCGCTAAACGAGTACGAGCGCCAGCTAAACAAGACACATAGCGACGAGGTGTGACAACATGACAGCATCTGTAGCGGCCACTGAATTGGCGAAACTGGGGAAATGTGAAGCGATGATCAAGAAAGTCGCCAGCCATCCTCGCCCTGCCCTGTCAAAGCGCCCACAATCGCCACAGGGGACAGATAGCACCCTTCGGGGTGAGTTCGCTCATTTCCGATATGAAGCGGCAGCCCTGCGTTTTATGAGCGGCACTGCGGGGGCTAAGCGTCGCATCTACCAGCTAGTGTTTTCAGCGACGGTAGCAGCGGGAGCATTGACAATGCTGGCGGC
>NZ_CP137922.1 GCF_033708015.1 Proteus vulgaris
TTTCAGGATAGATTTGGATGTTATGGGGTGTGTTTGGTGCTTAAAATCAGGTTGAGGCGTTTTGATGGTGTTAAACGGGCTGTTTTGAGGTGTAAACTCGCCCGTTTAACATAATGGGCCAGTCACGCATCAAAGCTTCAAGAACTAGTAAAAACGCGCATCTAAGGCGTACTCACTTCTTACTCAAAATTAGCCTGTACAACATTCAACATGAGCAATAAATCGAACAGGCTATTTACCGCACTCTTATTACTATTCGCTGAGCGTACACAATCCCACATCATCGAATCATCGGTGCAAAAATCACCACAGCAGTCAGCGGAAATATCATCATCAAGCAATCCAAGTGGTAGCCATACAAAGGGCTGATCTCTCAAAGCGTTTGGAACTGTCGAACCACATGAATTACAAAAGTCATTTCGATATCCACTTTCCTTTTTCCACGAGGAAATGAAACTACTCGAAGTTTGCCAATCAAAATCTTCAATTTTCACTATGGTGGCTAAATTATGACCAACTCCAGATTGCCTTCGGCATAGTGAACAGTGACATCTATAAAATTTCTCGGGCTGATTTTTTATCGTAAATTTCACTGAGCCACACAAACATGAACCACTAATCAAAGGAATCACCATAAAAATAAAAAAGTGTATTTACTACTATAATACCATCTGTTACGCAGTTCCTGAAAGGTGTCAATGATGCTGATATAGGGGTCAGTTTGGATATAGAAAATTATTGTACGGTAAGCCTGTTTTTTGAACAGGTTTCACCTATCTCAATGAGGTGTACTTCTGCATCAATCCCTTACGGGTTGATTTGGTTAAATAGTGCGCTAAACGTACAAGATTTTCCGATCTCCAAACTGACCCCCAATAGTGTAGGCTTAAATTCCATTGCTTTTTTCTTAGTTGGATGAATCCTAATCTTTAGTTTTTCACCTATGTTTAACTTTCCTTCAACTTTACGGATAAAGGGATTCCAACTCTCATACGATTTAAAGTCAGTCAGTACCTGCCAAACTTATTCCGGTGTCGCATTAATATCAATATGTGTAGTTATCTTTAAAGAAAGCATAATTTACCTCTGGTATCTAGAATGGCGATTCTCTGCTTATAAGCATAATTTAGTAGGGTTATTTTTTGCTGACAGTAATCCTCTTTATGGCAGACACATTTTCAAATATCTCATCAGGTGACAGTTTCTTTAAAAGTTTTTCTGAACTGTAACCCCATAAAACTGCACCGAAAGCAATTCCTACCGTTCTAGCTGCTTCATAATCGGTAATCTGATCACCAATATAGATAGTTTCTGATGGTTTAAAGTCTGCTTTTTTTAAAAGCTGCTTTAACCTAGATGCTTTTCCAAAAAAAGATGCACCGCATTCAAAGTAACTAAAGTATCGACAGCTTGAACCAAGAACACTGGTCACATTTTCGTATCCATTTGAAGAAACTAATCCTACTGTAATTCCATGTTCATTAAGGTGTGCAAGCATTTCATCTGTATGATCAAATAGAGGAATCTTTGAAGAATTTACCTTCATAAGTTTTATAAAACTCTGAGTAATCGCAGGTAGTTTCCATACTGGTATCCCAAGATTTTTCATTATCTCTCGGGAAGATATTTCCCTAAAAGATTCAACCTCATCTAAATAAATCTTCTTGAAAGAATGCATGTCAGCTAGATGATTTATAGTTGAAACAAAGAAAGGAAAGGAATCTGCTAAGGTTCCATCAAAATCGAAAATAACCAACTTATATACTCTAGTTGGATAAGTTTGTGAGAATACCATTTACTCTACTTACTCCATATAAAATATTTTAAAATCATAAATTTAATGACCACCCCAAATTATGGGGTAGCCATACTACTTTGATTATTTGAATAGAGGTAAGCATGTACTAAGCACAACGCATTAAAGCTGATACTGCTTTTTCTAAAAATTGCAAAGTGGTAGGTTTGAGCCAGGTTCCCTCGGCAAGACTTGGTTCATTTTGCATGGCATTGCGAATCTTCGCATGTGTCGCCGGATTTTTGCCTGCGTAACCTTGCAACATGGAGAGCCATTGCTGTGCTAAACATTTTGCTTGTTCACTGTCAGGTTCAATCCCAGCATGAATGGCCTTCTCCAATCCGATCAATAACTGGGGCCAATTTTTCATCTCACGTGCATAATTTTGCTTCATAAAAGCAAATTCCTGCTCGGATAAATAACGTGCAAAAACGTTCAGCTTACTCTCGGCAAATGCTTCAAGTAGAAACTCAACCACTTCCGGATGCACACCCAATTTTTCCTGAAATGCCGATTCAGCTGAATGCATGCTATTCAATTTAACCAACCATTCAGGATTAGCAGCCGTATTCTGTTCGAGAGTCAGCATCCAGCGTGAAGCCAGGTTTTGGGCAGTTTCACTACTAGAAGATTCTCCGGCCTTAAAGAGTGCATTCGCTTCGACGACAAGCGCTTCCCATTCTTTTTGTTGTTTACTGTCTGCCTGTAAAAAAGTCAGATCTGCAAGTTCCTCTTTTGTAAAATATTGTTCGTACATAGACATAAGCTCCAGTGTTTTTAGCCAATTGTCCAGTTCCAGCTCTTCACCATTCATCAGTTGATTTTTGAGACTGCTCAAACGATAGCGCAGTTGAGTCTGCTTAATGATCATCTGATCGATTGCCTGAATCTGCCGATCAATTAATGGGGCGAGTGCCAAGTTTGGACTATTAAGAACCGCGCCAATTTCTGCCAATGTCATTCCAAGCCCTCGCAATGCCTGAATTTGGTATAAGCGAGTAATATCTTGACGGCTGTAAAGTCGGTAACCGGCGTCGGAGCGGGCCGAAGGCTGAAGTAAACCGATATCATCATAGTGATGAAGGGTGCGAATAGTTAACCCTGTCCGCTTAGCCAGTTCACCGACTTGTAATAACATCTTTTGACTCCTTTATTCCTTAGGCGTGTCTTATGCTAGAGGCTAACGTTACGTTAGGGTCAAGTATCTAAGCTATAAAAAATATTTATGGCAAATAATTTACATTTCTAATGTTTTATTTATTTAGGTAGTAGAATTTTTTATATTCCAAAAATTTCGACTCCATTTAACATAATGATGCTTAAGCGTAACGCCATTTAGGCACTCAACCTAAAATTCCCCTCAAATGCTCAAAACTCCCTATCTTCTCCCCGTAAAAAGCCCCATTTTTGTGTTAGTTATTTGTTATCAAAAGGACAGTTTGGGTTTCGCGGTGAAAATGGTATCAAACGGCTATTTTTTCCAGAATTGCCATGATTTTTTGGCGGGCACAGGTCTAGCTTGTTCGGGTGTTGTCGGCAGCTTGGATTCGATTAATAGCATAGCTTGACGTATATCATCTAAATTTTTTGAAAGTAACTCTTTTTCAGCTTTTAAGTGTGCATTTTCTTGTTCAAGAAGTTGAAGTTTAATCTGTAGTGACTGTGTAGTGTTGGGTGTTTCTTGCTGTAGTTTTGATACATTAGTGACACCGTCACAGTCTGTAGTTGGAGAATTGCTTATTTTACCAAATACTCTAATTAACTCAGATGTTTCAATGCTTTTATTTCCTGTATTTTGATCTGTAGTCGTAGACAGTTTCCCTTGTTTTATGTACTTGTGTAGTGTGCTTCTTGCTTTTCCTGTCAGCCTTGCCGCTTCACTGATTGATACCAAAGCCATAATCAATCCTCTAACATCATTTTTATTTGTTGATCTTCTTTGAAGTGAAAGTGTAGCGCAAAAACACTCCTGCCTTTTTTTACTGTATCAACTGTTACAGATAGATTGCTTTTTTGGTTTAACTCTTTTATTGCTGGTTTTATTACCCATTGATTCAGTGATTTGAAGGTGGCGTATTTTTTTTCGTCCAAACCTAGCATCGAGCGAAAATCATTAATGCTGATCAATCGATCGCCAATCACTTTAAATTGCATTAATAACTCATATAAACGAATGCTATAGACACTTTTTAGTGTTGATACATTTTTGATCACAATTTTAGTAAATTGACCTTGAAGCTGAGTTAAGTAGGGCATTATGGAATCAGCAAAAACAATTTCTATTTTTCCCTCACCCTCAAAATATTCTGCTTCTTCTTGGATCCAGCGAATACGTCGTCTTTCATTATTGTTTTGTATATATATCCAACGTTCAGCGAGCTTATCTATAGCTTCTTTTAAATGTCGTTCTGCATTACTTTTTCCCATATCAGGAAATGCTAGATAGAAATCGCCAGATGTAATTTTGAATGTTTTTTGAGGAGTTTTATCCAGAGGGTTTAACTTTCCAATACACATCAATAGCAAGCGCTGTTCCTGTAAAGTTAGTTTGTAACTAGCTTCAATCAAAGCATTGGATTTATATGCTATTAGCTCAGACATGTCGCTTCCTACTTAATGGGATAGGCAAAAAAGTAGTCTATCCCTAAATTAAAGGCAAGTCTTTTATTTTCTCTATGCCTAATTTGTGAGTATTACCGTAAATTTCTATGCCTATTACCGTAAATTTCTATGCCTATTACCGTAAATTTCTATGCCTATTACCGTAAATTTCTATGCCTATATGTGTTTTAATTCTTATTAATCAAAGAAATAAATAACCGTAAAACAAGAATTAAAAACAAAAAACAATTAAAAAAGAAAACCACTGTGGATAACTCAGAAAAATCTGTCAGATACATCACGTTTTTCGGTAATTAAAAGGATGTCGCAAACAACGTTTGCTCCTTTTTTTTAAAAAAAACCTAAAGCACCTCTATAGCTCCATCGCCTTGTTCGAGCAACACACCACACCTTTCTTTTGTCTCCGACCATCCAGCTACTGAGTCGCTGTTTTTTCCGTGTAATTTAATTCGCTACGCTCACAGCTCATCCAGTTCGTGATGGTTTAAACGCTCTGTAGTGGGTTTTAAGCAAAAGTAATCACAAAACTAAATTACCCTTAGCCACGATGTTTAAATTAAACAGAGAGCATTACAGAAACATTTACGGGGGAGGGGGGGAGTGAACTACTTGATAACAATTACGCATATTGTCGCGTATGTAATTAAAATTTCTTTTGTGACCATCTAAAAACTAGTTATCAGACTCTAAAAGTATTTAGTACTCGCCAATTTTTGTTTCTTGCAAACACACACCATACGCAAAATGGAATTTTGATAGTATTTATTTGATAAATATTAAGTTTATTTTTAATTGTTATGGCTATGTAAACATAGAACTGATGCATTTCTGCATCATTCTGATGACGAATTGATGCAGGATATAAAATGTTGAAACTTTATATATCCTATGGGTAAGTATGAAATAAATGGTTGCACATCATATGTGATATAGAGCGTTAAACTGTAACTACTGTTCTCACGCATCAAACTGATGCGCTGCTGATGCATCAATGCATCAACTTTTTCGTGTAAACCTATGTCAATTGATGTTCAAAATTAATAACTGTGCTTATTTTAAGTTTAAATTTTGGCTGAATATGACCAGATATTAAAATACAAAAAATAGAATTTGATGGGTTAAATATCTTTAAAAAAATTCGTTTTTAATAGAGGAGCGTTTATAATAATTTTTTTGAATATTTAACCAAAATGATGAACTGCTACCGAGAGTCATTGATAGACGTTTCGCAATTGGTAATGTAATGATTAGATTACCATTAACGAGCTGTTCAGTTTCAAATACATTCATTTCTAACTTTTCAGCTAAAATATCAATGCTTAGGTTCAGTTCATTCAAAGTTTCAGTGATTAATTCACCTACGTGAGGTGGTTTGTACATTCTCATCTATTGTAACCTTCTATCGATTTTTAAAGAGATATAGCCTCTATTTATCACGAAAATCAAATGTGTGTATCGTTAACTCTTCTGCTTATTTTAAATAGTACTACCGTCCTCGTTTTACTCGGTTGGTAAAATCGTTGAACACCACAAAACAAGTTTGTGCTTTTCAACGATTTCAGGTCAGTTTTTCAGCCAACTCTGACGATGTTAAAAATACACTTAACGGCAACAAAAACCGTTATAAAC